>CAZDPF010000029.1:9652-20293 GCA_964507215.1 uncultured Chryseobacterium sp.
TGGCTTTTGATCAGCGCTTTCACATCCTCATCACCATAAGGAATGGTCAGTTGGTCTCCATTGCGATCTATGAGCAATTGGCCATTTTCATTCAATAGAATTTCCAAGGGTACTGAAGCAAAGTTTTCCACCTCCATCCCATTCACCCTCAGAATCTTATCTCCATTTCGCAAGCCCATGGCCCAAGCGCCATCATCTACTGTAATACCGTACTTTAAATTGGCTGTGGGCAGGTACTCTTCGCCCCAATAGGCCAAAACCCCAATGTAAATGACGAAGGCCACAATAACATTCACCGTTACCCCTCCGAGCATAATAATCAAGCGTTGCCAAGCCGGTTTTGAACGAAACTCCCAAGGTTGGGGTGGACCAGAAAGCTGTTTGGTGTCCATGCTCTCATCTACCATCCCAGAGATTTTTACATAGCCCCCCAATGGCAGCCAGCCGATGCCGTACTCGGTATCGCCAATTTTCTTCTTGACCAAGGAAAACCAAGGATCAAAGAAGAGATAGAACTTTTCTACCCGGGTCTTGAATAGTCTGGCCGGAATAAAATGGCCGAGCTCATGCAAGATGATGAGCAGTGATAGACTGAGGATGAACTGAGAGACTTGTATGAGGCTGTCCATAATTCGCTTTGGCGCTGAAAGGGCAAATGTAGCCCCACGAGCAATGCTACAGGGTGAATAAAGTGTGAAGAGGGCATCTTGTTCACGACAGATAAATTGCAAACTACCTTTGAAGGCATGCGCTATTGGTGGCTTTTAGGGATGATTGCTTGCTTTGGCTTATGGGGACAGAGTCCTGAATCTATTTCCATTCACCTTTTCTTAGACGAGTTTCATCAGCAGACACTCTGGCAGATTGAAATTATTGGCCATAGTGATGCCAAGCGCTCTTTGGGTCTTGCTCCAAATGCTGTGCTCCTTGAAAGTAGGGCGATGCAAGACAATTTGCCCATTCAAGGATTGAAGGTCAAAACAAGCTCCAACGGGTTGGAATTCCCAAGCCACCCTTTGGCTTCCCGATGGATTTTGAAACTGCAATGGCCCTACGAAGGTCTTTCCGATCAACTTCAAAATGGGGGTCTCTCTTGGGATGGTCCAGCGAGTTGGCCCCTGCAATGGCCCGTGGAATGGGTGTGTCCGTTGGCTTTCAGCTTGCAGCTCACAGACTCCACCTATGATTTTCAATTTTCACTTGAAGCCGATTTGGTGGTGACGGAATCCCATGGACCGGTCAGTTGGTTTTTCCCTCCCACGGTGCCTATGTCGCCCAATGACCTTCAGTTATGGGTGGGAAAAAAGAAAGCAGCAGTGGCTGTGGCCGATCATGAACCCCCTCATCCAACGGAGGTGATTGAGCCCCATTCAGAGAAGCCTACAACACTGCCTACCAACGAATTGGCCACATTTTTAGAGAGTGAATCGCCTACTGATTCTGCTTTATTTCGCAATTATGTAAACCGTTTGGAACTCCTCTGGAGCGAGCAAAATGCGAACGCCTGCGCCTTGGCTACAGACAGCCTTTTTTTGTTGGGCAAGCTGCGTGATGCTGAATTAATGGATCTGGAAGACAAGCTGATGCAGGCACCGGTCAATCCTCTGCATTTCTTGAAATCACTCGAACATTGGCGCTTTTCTGCCTTGCGCCATTGGAAGCAAGCTTTTGAGAAACCATTTACCGCTGACGCAGAAGACCGAAGCCTTCGGCATACCCTTCTTAGACGGGCTGTATACAGCCTGAAATATCCGGTATTTGATCCCACTGGCGATACTTCGGCCATTGCGGTGCGTTTGAGGCATTGGGTTCTGGCGCAATACAATGACAGCCTCCATGAGAATATTTGGTGCCAGCTTTTGCAAGACCAGTCTTTCCCCGAGGACCCGGCTATACCTGCTGCTGATCTCTGGCAAAAAGTAGTAGAAGAGGAGGTATTGCCCGTGGTTCACCTCGCCTTCAGACATGATCGGTCTTTGGGTAAGGTGTATGTGTATGCCCAACAAATTCAAGAAGAAGCTGTGGCCATCCACTCACAACTGGCCATACGATCAGAAGATACTACCGCCTATTTCCCTTTGGTTTTGCACAAGCCATCAGATACCTTGCTCATAGACTGGAAGCCTTCTATCAGCTACCTTAAAGCCGACCCCACTTATGAGCAGCCGGTTTGGTGGCAAGAAGAATTGAGCGATTTGCAGCGTTTGATGTGGTTTAGGGAGGCCCAACTGAAAGCAGATCGTTTGGAAGCCATGGATCAGCTCTTGCAAAGCAGCAACGCCAATTTGAAGCGAACAGCTGTTGGGATAGGTTTGATGGATGATTGGGCCGAAATACGCATCATGGCTGTACTTGGATGCGCCGAATTGCCAGCGGCTGATTGGAATCGGCTCAAAGGAGATCTTGAAAAAATGCAAGTAGAAGACCCAGATGCTCGGGTGCGCTCCTATGCTGCCGATGCGTTGTTGGAGAGAAGCAGCGGGTCATGAGGGCATTTGTACGCTTGTTTGAACAGCTCGATCAAACCAATAAAACCAATGAGAAGGTAGCGGCACTTTGTCGATTTCTCGATCAGGCTGATTCGGCCGATCAACTTTGGGGCATTGGATTGCTGTACGGCAAACGACCGAAGCGAAGTGTCAACAGCCGGAAGTTACAAGAGTGGGCCGCTGAACAGTCGGGCTTACCCGATTGGCTATTTCAAGAAACCTACCACAGCGTGGGTGATTTAGCCGAAACCATTGCACGCATACTCCCAGAACCCGATCAGCGCGCTGAACATAGTCTTGCTGATTGGATGGGGAAGATTATGGCCCTTCAGAAGCTCGATGATGCTGAACGCAAAGCTTTTGTTCTCAGCGCTTGGCGGTCGCTCTCAGGCACTGAAAGACTGGTATTCAACAAATTGCTTTCTGGAGGCTTTCGGGTGGGGGTTTCCCAAAAGCTGATGGTGAAAGCACTGGCCATTACCACTGGAAGATCAGAGAATGACATCGCCTTTCGCCTTACCGGACAGTGGACCCCGTGGACCCACACCCTGGGTGATTTGTTGGCGGAAGAGAACGTAGCAGCCGATCTGTCTAAACCTTATCCTTTCTACCTCGCCCATGGCCTAGATTCAGATGCTGAAAGTTTGGGCAGTATTGAAGATTGGCAACTGGAATATAAATGGGATGGCATCCGCGCTCAACTGATCCAAAGGGAGGGACAAACTTTTTTGTGGTCAAGGGGAGAAGAGCTCATTACAGAACGATTTCCGGAATTGGCTGCGCTTGGGGCACTGCTGCCTTCAGGCACTGCCATTGACGGAGAGCTCTTGGCCTACAAAGATGAAATCCTACCCTTTCAAAAGCTTCAAACGCGCATTAGCAGAAAACACATAGGCAAGAAAACCCTCATAGATGCGCCAGCGGTGCTAAGGGCGTATGACCTGTTGGAGTGGAAGGGAGAAGATCTTCGGCAGAAAAGCCTGGTGGACAGACGTGCTATTTTAGAACAACTCTGGCAACAAACCAATCACCCAGCCTTTCAAATCAGCCAGTTGATAGAGGCCAATAGTTGGGAGGAGGCCCTGGCCATCCGCAGTGAGTCTCGCCAGTTGTTGGCCGAAGGCCTCATGCTAAAACATCGGCAGTCTGCTTATGAACAGGGGAGGAGAAAAGGCGCTTGGTGGAAATGGAAAGTAGATCCCTTGCATATTGATGCCGTGATGATCTACGCCATGAAAGGCCATGGGCAACGCTCTAACCTCTACACCGATTACACTTTTGCGGTATGGAATGGAGAAGAATTGGTTCCGTTTACAAAGGCCTATTCAGGCTTGACCATGGCAGAATTTAAAGCGGTTGATCAATTTGTGAAGGCCCACACGCGTGAGCGCTTCGGGCCCGTACGAAGTGTTGATCCGGAATTGGTTTTTGAAATTGCTTTTGAAGGCATACAGGCCAGCAGCCGACATAAATCAGGAATTGCTTTGCGATTTCCTCGAATGGCTCGATGGCGCCAAGACAAAAAAGCAGAAGAAGCAGGCACATTGGAAGAGCTACACCTTCTTCTAAAACAGTTTGGAAGCTAGCGTATTAGACCTCATCCTCCCATCCTTTAAGACTTATTCACAATTCACTTTGTGTAAATTTTACACTTAGTTCTTCAAAACGCCCATTTTCAAGGCTTTTCAAGCTAATTTTGCAACACCATAAAAACCAAACCCATGGCCATCAAAAAGCAATTTTTGAAAAGTAAGCCTGTTTGCAAGGTGACTTTCACATTTGACAATCCCGACTTCCCTGAAGCGAAGTCTGTACATATCGTAGGCGATTTCAACGAATGGAATCCATCTGCAGACCCTATGAAACCATTGAAAAATGGTTCCTTCAAATTGGTAAAAGACCTCCAAGCCGAAAACAGTTATGCCTTCCGCTATCTGGTAGATGGAGCCCAATGGACCAATGATGGGGAAGCAGACAAATACATTCCGAGTGGAATGGGCGCCGAAGAAAACGGCATCATCGAACTCTGAAGCCTCTCCAAATAGGTCTTTCCCGCTTGGCATTCACCAAGTAAACCCCAATTAAAATACAGAGCACCCCAAACAGGTGTCTCGCACCCAAGGTTTCGCCGTCTATCACGCCCCACAGCATGGCCACTATGGGCACGCAGTAGGTAATGCTAGAGGCGAATACAGGTGAAGTGCGCTTGATCAATCGGTTGAAGAGCACCACTGCTATAGAGGTTCCAATGAAACCCAATAGGCTGATGTAGCCCAAGCTGCTCCACGCCAAGGGATGCGATTGCATGATCTCAACAAAATCGGTGAAAACAAACAAGCCGATGAAGGCAGGTAAAGACACCGAAAGAAAGCTCAACAGTGTAATGGCATTGGAGCTCAAATGACTGAGCTTCTGTCCAATGACATTAATGCTTACGGCGTACTGTATGGTGGCCAAAACCGGGAACAGGGTGTATAGAATTTCTTCTTGGCTGAGAGATGCATTCCAGGGGGCTACCAAACCGGCGGCGCCTAACAATCCTATGGCTACACCAATAAATTGATTTCTTCGCGCTCCGGCTCCAAAAAAGGTAATTCCCACCAGCACGGTGAAAAGAGGAACCAATGAATTGAGAATGCCCACTACAGAACTGTCTACTTTGGTAACCGCCAACGGAAATAAAAGATAAGGCAAGCCATTGCCGAAAAGCCCTACCGTCAAAAGAAATTTAGCATCTCGCCAGCGAAAGGCCTTGATAGCTGGAAATGCAAAGAGCAAGGTAAGGGCTGTGGCAAAAAGCATTCGCAACAAGCCCACTTGAACGAAATCGAACGCCAGCAAGCCGCGCTTCATCAGAATGAATGAACTTCCCCACACAATGGCCAGGAAGGTGAAAATACCCCATTTCTCGAGTGCGCTCAGCATAGCCGCGCGAAGGTAGGCGCAAATAGGATTGCCCAAGGCCGTGGCTTATCTTTGAGGCGTTAAATTGAAATCGTGATGAAGCCATTGCTCCTCTTGTTGGTGTCACTATTGTTGGCCTGCCAGCACTCAAGCACTCAAGCTGCTGCCCCTGAATCAGATACAGCTGTAGCAACTGAAGAAAAAGCAGTTGTAGTGGCCAATGCATCCGCCACTTTTCAGATAGATGGGATGATGTGTGAAGTAGGCTGCAAAGGCACCATTGAAAAGGCGCTTAACAATACAGCTGGCGTTAGTGAGTGTGTGGTAGATTTTGAAAAAGCCCAAGCAGCTATAAGCTTTGATAGCTTGGCCATCAGCACCGATGAAATCACCGGCATCATTAACACCTTAGCTGACGGACATTATTCAGCCACATTGCTTTAATGAAGAAAACCTTCCGCAAGCTCATCCGGCTTGAAATTGTGCTGATCTATTTGGTCATTCTTGCTGGAAGTGTGGTGAGAATGACCGGCTCTGGAATGGGTTGCCCTGACTGGCCAAAGTGTTTCGGCTACCTCATTCCTCCCACCCAACACGAACAGGTAGCGTGGCATCCAGCCACCTTTTATTCCAAGGGCCGAATTATTGTTTACCAAGAGGGACTGCTAGTAGCCAAAGAAAATTTCACAAGCAGTGAAACCTTTGTGGCGCATCACTGGGAGCCTTATACCCGGCACGACTACGCCATCTTCAATCCGTTCCACACTTGGACAGAGTATATCAACCGATTGCTTGGGGCCCTTTCCGGAATTCCAATGTTAATTATTGTTGGAGTAGCCCTTTGGCGATGGAAAAAAGACAAAATCTCATTGGCACTGGCCGTTTTAGCGCTCTTCCTTTTGGGCTTTGAAGCTTGGTTGGGCAAGCTGGTGGTAGATGGCAATCTCATTCCAGGTCAAATAAGCCTACACATGTTTGGCGCACTGAGTATTGTGGCCACCTTGATGCTGCTTTTGCAAAGGAACTCATCCATCAAACCCACTGAAATTTCGCCTAAAATGGCATGGATTCTTCCGGTGAGTTTGGTTCTGTTGCTCATCCAAATCTATCTCGGCACTTCGGTGAGAGAAGAAGTAGATGTTTTGGAGCGTGAAGGAATGATTGCCAGAGAAGCCTTTGTAGGAATGATTGGATGGCCATTTATCATCCACCGCAGCTTCAGTTGGCTTTTGTTGTTGGCCAGTCTGGTTTTCTTTGGGATGAATCGCCAACTAACCGTAGGAAAGATCCATATTGCCTTCACCTTGGCTGCGCTATTGGCTGGTATTATCTTGGCTTATTTAGGCCTGCCCAGGGCGTTTCAACCGGTTCACCTCTTGCTGGCCGCAGCTTTCTTTGGCTGGTTGTTTTACCAATCTACCCGAAAGCGTTCTAGTTAAAGCCATAGTCCGCTTTCACCTGAGGCATAGGTTTCTAGCAATTCATAGGCGGCTCTGGCTTGTTGCCAGGGTACTTTAATCTGCACACCGGCTGAAAGCAATCCGAAACTGGGGAACAAATTAGACATGTGCTCATGCTCAATGCGCGCAGCAAATCCCTCAGACTGCAAATGGGCTACTGCCAGTTGTGCGCGCGCCACATTTTCCGCAGTTGCTATAACAATCCATTCTTCTGACATTTCTTGAATAGCTATTTTTTGTCTGAGATTCTTACTTCATCGAATATAGGCCATAGCCTTTTCTTTAGCTTTAACCTCAGAAACCACCACAGTGAAAGAGACGCATGTAGTGCTTGGCGCCAATGGAGGCGTGGGCAAGCAATTGATTAAAGTATTGCAATCGGCAGGCAAAGATTATAAGGCCGTAGCCCGAAGCCTCGATCCCACAGATAAAAGGAACCTTCGGGCAAATTTGCTCAATCTAACGGAAGCCCAGCATGCTTTAAAGGGTGCCCATACCGCTTATTTATGTGTAGGATTGCCCTATGATTTGAAGGTTTGGAAATCTCAGTGGCCCCTTTTAATCAAGAACGTACTTCAAGCGGCAGAAGAGAATGGCTGTCAACTGCTGTTTCTTGACAATGTGTATATGTACGGTCCCGCTCCTTTACAACGTCCTTTTGATGAGCGGCATTCATTGTTACCCGCCTCTGAAAAGGGAAAAGTTAGAAAGCAAATTGCCGAACTAGTAATGGAAGCCCATGAATCTGGACGAGTGCGCACCATGATCGCTCGTGCGGCAGATTTTCTCGGACCGGATGCTACCAACAGCATCTTCTACATTGCCTTTTTACAGAATATGCTCAAAGGAAAATCGCCGCAGCTGTTTTTCCCAGTAAGCGTTCCCCATACTTTCGCCAACACCAAAGATATTGCTCAGGCAATGATGCAATTGGCGATGGCGCCGGATTGTTACGGACAAGTCTGGCACCTTCCTGTAGGTGATGCCATCACCATTGGCGATATGGGCAGCCTGTTCAACCAAGCGTTGGAGCGCATGGATGCCATTCGGGAAATGCCCCGTTGGCTACAGAAGACCTTGGGCCTTTTCATCCGACCACTTCGTGAACTAGAAGAAATGCGCTATCAGTTTGAGCACCCCTATTTGATGAGTTGGAAGAAGTTTCAAACGCGTTTTCCGGACTTCCAACGCACTGATTACCCCGATGTGGTGAAGGAAATGGTGGCTTCGTTCAGAGCTTAGTTGGCGCTTTCCACCGAATGCTTTCGATAAGCCGTACCACCTCTTCTGCCATATAATCTTGCACAGGTTTCAGAGAATCTGGATTCGGGGCCGCGTAGAAATAGACCACGCCACGGAGATAGTGGTTGGCGCTATCGGTCATAAAGAACTGCGTATTGGTGGCTATTTCGCCTTGTAAACGATAAAGCAAGCCATAAACACGGGTTTCTCTATTCTCAAAAAATTTTTCAGAAATGCCATCTGCCCGAACGGTGTGCTTATAGGCAAGTTGGAATGACTCTTCCAAAATGCGGTCGAGATCAGCACCTGGTTCTTTGTAGGTAATCTGTACACGAGCTCTGAGCTTGGGGTAATAAATATCTCCCCAGCACTGCTCTTTGGCCTCCCATTGGGCAGAAGTATTCATCAAAAAGGTGTACGGACAATCTGTTGCCAGCCACTCGTATTCCGCAGGAGGCAATCCGATGCGCATATAGCCGTAGGGCAGTGGTTGCGGATCTTCCCCCTGACAAGCCAGCATGAGGCCAAGAAGCCAAACCAGCCACAGTCTATTGCGCGCCACTGGAACCAGCATCTGATTGAAACTGCACCTTCACCCTTTGTATTCGTCTGTGCTCAAGCGCTTCTACCACAAAAGTGAAACGACCAAAATGCACTTCTTCTTGCAGGTCTGGAAACTTTCCAGCGATCTCCAATACAAAGCCAGCTAGGGTATCTGCCTCGCCCTTCTCTTCTTCAAAATCGCTTCCATCAATTTGCAAGACCTTATAAAAATCATTCAGCGGGGTCTTTCCTTCAAACACATAGGTATTATCATCCAATTTGCTGAAGACCAGCTCATCCACATCGAACTCATCTGATATATCGCCTACAATTTCTTCAATCACATCTTCCAAAGTAACCAAGCCCGATGTGCCGCCAAACTCATCTACCACCAAGGCCATATGAATGCGCTTGGCCCGGAACTCTTGTAACAGATCATCTATTTTCTTCTGCTCAGGAACGAAAAAGGGCTTGCGAATGAGTTTCACCCAATCAAAGTCGTTGGAGGCCTCTATATAGGGCAATAAGTCTTTGATATACAGTATTCCCGTTACTTGATCGAGGGTTTCATGGTAAACGGGGATTCGAGAATAACCTGCTTCCCGGATGAGCTCCAAGACCTCCGGATAGGCTTGCTTCTCTTCCAACGCAATCATGTCTAAACGAGGCGTCATGATTTGTTTCACATTGGTATTGCCAAAGCGAACAATTCCTTCCAGCAGTCGCTGCTCTTCAAGACCATTGGTAGGTTCTTGGGTGAGCTCAAGGGCTTGGGAGAGATCATCTACAGACAAGGCTTCTAAAACTCCGCTTCCTGCGCGGCGAACGCCACGATCGAGCAGATTTCCTGATCGTACCAACAAACCTGAAACAGGTCGAAAAATCCAAACCACAATGGTCAAAGGCCCTGACATCCGCCTGCTGAAAATCAAGGCATTGCGCGAAGCATAAATTTTGGGTAATATCTCTCCAAAAAGCAAAATCAAGAAGGTAATACCCACCACTTGCACCAGGAATAACATCAAAGGATCATGGATAGAAGCCAATTGTTCGGCCAAGATGTAGCCTGATAGAATAACAATCCCCACATTGATGAGATTGTTGCTAATGAGAATGGTAGCCAGTAAAGTCTTCGGCCTTTCGAGTAATTCTAATACGCGCTTATCGGTATCGGAGGACCGATTGTCAAGGGCCTGCACATCGGCTGGGCGCAAAGAGAAGAAGGCTACCTCAGAGCCAGAGACCAATGCTGAGCCAATCAGCAAGAAGAGCAAAGTGATAAGCGGGAGAAGCATGCCCAATGCTGCCCAAAGGGCGCTTCCGGTGTCGAGGAGTAGATAGCTTTGTAAGGGGTCGGGATCCAAATGCGGATGAATAGGTGAAACTTAGAATGGCAGATCATCCCCGTCGGCATCAGAGGCCGGCGGTTGCTGGGTAGGTGCCGAAAAGGAATTATTGGAAGTGGGTGCCCCTTCTTGACGACTGGAGAGCATGGTCATTTCTTGGCAGTTTATCTCGGTCATATAGCGTGTTTGGCCACTTTCGTCTTGCCAACTACGGGTTTGAATTCGGCCTTCCACATAAACTTTCATCCCTTTGCGCAAATAGCGTTCACAGACCTCCGCCAATCCCTTGCGAAGCACCACAACATTGTGCCATTCTGTGCGCTCAACCTTTTGGCCTTCGCGGTTGGTGTACTGCTCTGATGTTGCGATGGGAAACTTGACAATCTTGGCAAATTCAGTGGCTCGAACCTCTGGGTCTGCTCCTAGATTACCGATCAACATGACTTTGTTTAGGGTACCTGCCATGGTTCAAAGATAGCCGCTATCAACAGAATACTTTCATACTAAAAGAGTATAAAAAAGAGGGCCACCATTTGGCAGCCCTCCCGCGTTCATTTGGAAAAGAAACGCGCACTAAATGCAATGATTGAATTATTGCTTTACAATCTTCTCAGTGATTACTTCAGCACCGTTGGTGATGCGTACCATGTACACACC
>CAZDPF010000030.1:0-2263 GCA_964507215.1 uncultured Chryseobacterium sp.
CTCACCTTCTAAACCCCATCAACTCTTCAATAACTGATGGGCTCAATAAAAACGGGAATGGCTGGAGCCGCTTCTTCTGTGTTCGGCTGGGCGTGGTTCAATTGCCTTAGTACTTCCTCTCCCTTGATCAACTGCCCAAAAATGGTATAGTCGCCGTCTAAGCGGGACAATCCTTCGGGATGAGTGACTATATAGAACTGACAATCGGCAGATTGCTTGGCGGCATTGGCATCTCTGCCCATCCCCAAAGCACCGAAACGGTGGGTTAGGCTGTCTGAAAACTCCCCCGGTATCCAGCTTGCGGCTTCAATGCGCCCATCGGGCAAATCCTCACAGCCGCCTTGCACCACAAAATCTTTGACCACGCGGTTGAACACTGCGCCTTCCCAAGTTCCCTTCTCCAGTTGGTGCAAGAAATTGTCTCGGTGCAAAGGGGTTCCACTCGAAAGTCTGAAAACCATTTCGCCATAGTCCGTGCGCATGCGTATGTGTACAGGCTCCGAAATGGAATTTGTGCAACCAAGCAAGCATAGGCACCAAGCAATCCGCCCAAGAATTTTCATCTACTCAATTGTTGCCGAACAAAGGCTTCTGTTTCTTCTGCATAAGCGGCAAAGGCGGAAGTGCCGGGCCCAGAAAATCCGGTATGCACGCGAATGACCTTTCCATCTTCATCTAAAAAGAGAGAGGTAGGGAAAGAACGAAAAGGCTGCAACAAAGGCAGGCTATCTTGCACATACTTTACACTGCCGCCATAGAGAATGGGGTAATCCATTTGCAAATCTCGCTGCATGCGCATCACCGCTGGTTGATCACGCTCCCATTCGCCAAAGCGCTCAAACTGTACAGCTACCAAACCCAATTCCTCCGTTTGCAGGCGCTCTTTGAGTTCTAAGAAATACCGGGTTTCATCCATGCAGTTGGGGCACCAGCTTCCACTGATTTGTACAATGGTGAGCTTCTTCCCTTCTACCAAAGATGCAGGCGCCGGCTGAAGCTGATCGCCATTTACTTCTGGAAAATTCAATGTAACAGCTGCAGAAGCAGGATCTTTCCATTGGCTGATCTGCAGTGCATCCGTCAGTTGAAAACCATCATCCCGCACAGCAGTCCAAGCGGTTAAAAAGTGATGGCCTGAGTAAAAGGTTCCGGCCATTTCGCCTGGTGAAGCCACCCGTGCTACAAAGGCATAGGCATGCGCACCATCAAAAGTGCTCATCTGCAACTGATCACCTGCCAGGCAGCCTTCTAGATAACGGTAGTCGCCGGTTTCTGTTAAAATAGATCCTGTTACCTTATTTCCTTCTTGGTGGAACTCTCCCAAGGCCGCACTTTCGCGATCAGTACCGGCGTACATCATGACGCGCCAGCGGTTGTACAAGCTAAAAGAGGGCGCCTCATTTTTGGGAAAACGATCTTCCACCCCACGTTCAAATACAGCCGCTACTTTATACCCTGGGGCTTTGTCAGGATTGTACCAATAGCCCAACATTCCCTCCGGTGTATTGATCATGCGGAAGTACGAGACGAACACCGGCATCTGCAAGGTCAGACTGTCGTTTTCCCAATACATCTCTTTCACTTCTATCCGTTCCTCTGCATTGTGGATGATAAGGAGACTGTCTTTTTCGGAAGCTTTCCACTCAAAAGTAAAGGCGATGTTGACGCTGTCATTGGCCAACAAACTGCCGCGATGCAAGCCATTGGTCATTCCGGAAAGCGCTGCACCTTCAGTGCTCGGTGGATGCTGTTGACAGCCGAGAAGCAGGAGGAGCGGCAGCAGGAGGAGTAGGCGAAAGCAGGCGTTCATACAGTTTGATTTGCTGATTATCAGGCGTAAGGTTTTTCGAAGGTAAGTCAGGCAATGGTTCGCGCGCCAAATACCGCTCATACTTGTAACAATCTGTATCTAGGGTGATGTGATACAATCGAAAAGCATAGGCCTTGAGCATCCAGGCCGGCTCTTCCACCGGGGCCAGACCGATAAATGTGTGCGTACCCGTGTGTTGGGCAATTTGGTGCACCTCCTCCATGGTTTCCAAATCGCGAAGAGGAACGCCTTTCAAACCGATAAGCAAGCCAACGGGGACGATCATGGCCACCAAGAATCCGTGGCGAAACCAATGGGGAAAGCGGATGCCTTCCATGGATCGAATCATCGGACGACCGATCTCTAACAAAAACAAGCAGAGGTAAACCAGTGATGGAACTGCATAGAAAGCCAGCTGTTTGGGGCTAATGGTGATGGGGAGAATGGATGACA
>CAZDPF010000030.1:2363-16396 GCA_964507215.1 uncultured Chryseobacterium sp.
GTTCAAAGAATGCAGGTAGATGCCATGACTGAAGAGCGCTGCTGGCAGCACCAGATTCTCCAACATATTGTGCTGATAACTCCACACAATGGCATGAATGCTCAAAAAAGAAAGCGGTAGCCAATACGGACTTTGTCCTTCGGGTCCTTCGATGCGCTTTTTGAAGCAATAGGCCACGCGGAGGAAAAGCAGATACCACAAGAGCGAGTACAGGCGCTCTACCCAATACGCATCGCCCAGGAGTTTGAAAATCCACTGCCCTATCCAAAAAGCCAGAGGTGGATGTTCTTTGAAGGAAAAGTAGACGGTGTGGGTAAAGAAAGGCGACCAAAAGCTGCCATAGCCTTCGGCCATATTGCGCGATAAAGTACCGTAGATCAGTCCATCAATAAAAATCCGGGACGCAATAGGTTGGGGAGAAACAGCAAGGCCGTTCCCAACAAAAGCAGGTAGGGCAATAACGCGCGGAGGCGAATCATGCTTCAGGCTCCAGGATCACCAAATAGGTAGCCCTCAGCACCTGTTGCCTCCGATTGGGATCTAGGAAATCGCCACTTAAATTGGTAATTGGATAAGTGGGCACCACCACCTCTTTTGCAATGCTTTTCTTACTCGTTTTCAGCATGTTAAGTCCGTCTTGATCGGTAAAAATATACCTTTCATGTGGCAGAATCTGATCGGGCTGTGAGCGCACCGGAACCGCTCCGCCCATATAGAAATCAAAACTGTAACTAAAATCGCCCAAATAGGCCGAGGATTTCCATGTAGCTCCTTCATCTTGAGCCAATTCAGCCACTGCACTCCCTTTCTGATAGTGCAAGAGCAAAGGGTAAAAATGCAGGTTCATCAAAAGGTTGAAACCAATAGATCCCAAGGCCAATGTTCTCCAAATGGCCCTCTTGGCCGGCATGCGAAATAGGGGGATGAATGACAGGAGGAAGGTGCATAAAGCGATCCATTTCGCGGGATTCTTCTGAGGAAAAATCCAATAGCCGATGGACGCTAAAAGAACTGCTGTGGCCAATAAGGTTAAAGCGGCTAATGCGTACAAACTGATTCTTTTCCAAGGGGCCGCAGAAGATTTCGACCAGACGATAAGCCACTGAGCGGTGAACAGTGCCGCGAAGGGATAAAGCGGAAAAATGTAATGGGGCAGTTTGAATTGCGAAGTGCTGAGTACCAAAAAAGGGATGATAAATCCACCGAGTAGCAACCACTCACCATTTCCCTTTCTCCAGGTATGCTGCACTTCTGTAATGAGTTTCCAAAACAAGGCCACTACAGCCAAAAGTGCCCAAGGCATGAAAGACCAGAGAAAGGTGTGTACGAAGAAAAAAGGACCGCTTCCGTCTTTCCAGACATTCTCACCCGTAATGCGCCCGAAACTTTGCTCCCAGAAGAAAAAGCGCAAGCCTGAAATACCACTTCGTGGCTGCATGCCCTCCGGACTGGGCATCATCACTACCTTATCAGGTTGTAAGTCGAACTGTTGGTACAGTCCCCACGACATAGGCGCCAGCACCGAAGCCGTGACCAGTAAGCCGAGGAGCCATTCCCAACGAAAGAGATTGCGCCATTGTCTGTTGATCAAGATGTGGGAGGCCAGCGCCAATCCGGGCACTACCAATCCGAGGGGCCCTTTGGCGAGCATGGCCAAGCCAATAAAGGCAAAGCCCCAAACCACGCGCAAGCGTTTGCCATCGCCTTGCAGAAATTCCATGATCTGCCAGGTGGCCAAAATCACGCAGGCGGTGAGCAAGGTATCGGTTCGCAAATCGTTGGTGAAGAGAAAATAGGCTTGGCTGCTTCCGAGTAAAATAGCCCCTAGCTTGCCTGTTCGGGCATCAAAAAGCAGCTTGCCCAAACGATAGACCGCGAATAGGCTGAAGAGCGCGAATACAAAAGGGATTAGCTTGAACGACCAGTTATAGATGCCGAAAACCTCAAATGAGAGGGAGGCGGCCCAAAACAAAAGCGGTGGTTTATCGAGATAATCTTTGCCCCTGTTGAAGACCTGTAGGTATTCTCCACTCTCTGCCATTTCGCGGCTGATGGCGGCATACTGGGCCGAATCAACATCCATGACTGTTAGCTGCAAACCGGCCAAATACACCACGGCGGCGAGCAAGAAAATCAGCCAGTCAAAAAGAGATTTGGGCATGGGTGCAAAGTACAACAGCAGACAATCAAATGGCTGATGGCCTTACTTCTCTGCCATCTGGGTAACGAGCAAACCGTCCGGCATCTGCGGCATGCACGGGTTCGTTATTGGACCAGTTCCATTGGCCAAAATCACCTGCTTGATAACGCCCGAAAGCCTCGATAATAGCTTGCTGTGAATGGCCCACAAAAGGACCATGTTGTACCACCGGCTCTCCTATAGGTCTTCCTTGAAGCACCAGCAATTGGGCCATGGAGGCGGAGTTGTTGTGCAGGCAGGTAGGCACATGGGCATGTAAACGCGCTGAACGATGGGGCATCAGCGGTCTATCGTCAATTAGAATTCCTTCGCCCTGATAGTGATACAGTTGCCTTTTGGCCTTTTCTGAGGCGAGTGGCAAATACACCTTGGCGTTCGCTTGCATTTGGATGTGCCAAATGGCCAATTCACTTTCAACTTGTGCAGCGTAGGAATTTGGAGGGGGTGACAGTGGATCAAGATCATTCCATGCACCGGCAATTACCTCTATTGCTACTTCGGCACCTGAACTCCTGTCTACTCGAAGCGGGATGTCTTCCTTCCACAGCATCTCGAAGTAAGGTTCTGCCATTTTATTGGCTGTTGGCAGGTTCAGCCAAATTTGAAAGAGTTCTAATTCATTCCCCTGATCTTGTTGCAGCATGGGGAACATTTCGGAATGCTGCACTCCTTTACCCGCCGTCATCCATTGTACATCACCAGCTCCGAAGCGCGCTGCCGCTCCCAGTGAGTCAGCATGATCAATGAAGCCTTTTCGCAGCAGGGTAACGGTTTCAAAACCACAGTGGGGATGGGCAGGAAAACCAGGCACTTCATTGCCGTGATAAAGGCGATAAGCTTGTTTGGGGTCGAAATCTTGACCAATGTTTCTCCCCGTGCGATGCACTGCGTTCAATCCGAGCTGCGCATTTCCTTTAGGATAGTGGTCGTGATGGTGCACACAAAAAAGAAAGGGATCTTCGGTGCTCCAAGTGAATCCCAAAGCGTGATCAGCTATAACAGGATGAAGAGACATAGGCAGTGGTTATTGGGTGCAAACCTAACCGAAGAACATCGGCATTGTTGTTCAAACGAGTTTCTTAGGGGTTCCGGCTTGGAAGTCCTTTAAGTAAAAAGGTTCTGCATACGCACCATCCGCCCATTGTTTGGCACGATAGGCCGCTTCAGCCAGCCCTGCCATATCTTGAGCGCTAGGTAAGGGACCGTCTATCACTTCAAAATGGGCCTGCTCTAATAAGGCACGTGCTTTTTCACTTCCATCGCCAAAGCATACGCCCGCAGTTGCAGGAATTTCGTCTGTAAGCACCATGGCGGCATCGGGCTGGGTTCGCTGGCCATTGGGGTCAAATCCGGCAGTATATACCTCCATGCGTCGTGCATCAAGCATTGGCCAATAATGCGCGGCGCTATGTTCTGGGTGATGTCTTTTGAAGGAGTGATAAAGCACCTCAAGGGTAGACAGGGTGATCAATGGAACTCCCCATCCATAGGCCAATCCTTTGGCCAATGACAAGCCAATACGCAGGCCGGTATACGAACCCGGACCATTGCTTACGGCAATGGCTTTCCATGAAGCAGCATCGCCTTGTTCTTCAATCAATTTCCGGGCAAATAGATGGAGCTTCTCAGCGTGTAAGAAAGAATGACTTTGCTCTTCGAGGGCAGCAATTACTTCCCCGTCACGCGCCACGGCCACGGAACAATTGAGGGTGGCACTTTCAAGAAGTAGAATGAGTCCGGAAGACATTACTCTTCAGCTTCCTCCGCTGTATCCTTTGGTTTTCCGCGACGAGATGGCTTCGAATCATCGCCCTCCACGCGCACAACATCACCCGAAGTAAGGGTTTTGCTCACAGCACTGTAGGGTCCGGTGATAATCTCCGCGCCCTCTTCTAGGCCTTGCAAAATTTGAATGTATTTGTCGTCTTGAATGCCTGTTTTCACCACCTTCACCAAGGCTTTGTTGTTTTCAAGCACAAACACCACTTCAAACTCATCGCCTTCGTTCTCTTTTTCCATCTCTCTACGTTCTCGCAATGAGCGCTTGGTGCTGCTGGTATCGGAGCGAAGGGTCACCGCTTGTATGGGCACCGCTAGAATATTGCGCTGCTTTTCGGTTTGTATTTCTACAGAGGCCGTCATTCCAGGCCGCAAAGGAGACACCGAAACATCGCCTTTGATCAGGTGGGCATAGCTCTCTGGCAATACGCGCACTTTTACTTCAAAATTGGTGACTTGGTCAACCCCTGTAGCCGATAGATTAGCCGAGTTAGCGATCTGGGTAACCACCCCTTTGAACTTCTCGCCCAAGAAGGCATCCACCTCAATAATGGCGGTATCATTGAGTTCTACGCGTACAATGTCGTTCTCATTTACTTCTACCAGCACCTCCATTTGGCTCAGATCGGCCACGCGCAGCAGCTCTGTTCCCGCCATTTGGGCCGTACCTACTACCCGCTCGCCTTTCTCTACATTCAGCATCGAGACGGTTCCATTGGTCGGACTGTAAATGGTGGTTCTGTTGAGATTGTCTCGGGCTTCTTTGAGATTGGCTTCGGCGCTTTTAAGTTGAAACTCGGCTGATTCTACAGACAATTGAGACACCTGTAGGCCGCGCAGGCTGGCGTCAAACTCTTGTTGTGAGATTGCGCCTTTTTTGAAAAGCTCTTCGTTGCGTTTATGGATTTTCTCTGCTTCAATCAACTGGGCTTTGCTTTGCGCAACCCCTGATCGGGAGGCATTGACAGCCGCTTCTGTTCTGCTCACGGCGGCAATGTAGATGTCTGGATTAATGCGCACCAGCAATTGCCCCTGCACCACCGGGTCTCCTTCTTGAATGGGCAAATCAATGATTTCCCCACTTACTTCCGGGGAGATTTTCACTTCCAACTCGGGCTGAATCTTACCTGAGGCAGAAACAATTTCCACAATTTCTGTTTGGAAGGCCTTTTCGGTTTCAACAATGGTACTATCGTCTTTGCCTATCCAACCTTGCTTGCGCGCAACGATCAATCCGATCACTACTACTACCAAGACGATGAGAATATTGCGTAGGGTTTTGTTCATGGCGATCAGGGTTGGATGCTGCCGGTAAGGTAGAACTCTAAGGACTTAATTCGAAATACGTAGTCGTAGCGTGCTTGTGCCAATTGAGCTTGCGCCTGGGTCAATCCATTTCGGGCATTTTCATAGTCGAATTGGTTGATGGCGCCATTTTCAAATCGAACGCTGGCGTATTTGAAGGCTTCTTCGTTGGCTTTCACGCTGGTTTTTGCCGAGGCAAAAGTTTCTAAGGCTGCCTTGGCGTCTGCATAGGCTCGCTCAATGGTTTGCCGAAGTTGATTGCGCGTATCCTGAAGTTGCAATCTGCTTTGCTCTTCGTTCAAACGTGCGTTGCGAATACCATTCTTCAATTGAAAGCCCGTCCAAATAGGAATGCTCAAACTGAAGCCTACAAATTCATTGATGTTGTCGTTGTACTGTGCAGAGAAATCTTTGATATCGCCTTGGGCCACGGTAAGGCCTCCAAAGTCATTCACAATGTCGCCCGAAGTTGTTGTGCCGATGGGGGCTGGTCCGCGCTGACCAATTTCCAAATCGCGCACTTGGTTCGAATAATTGGTGGCGATGCTGGCAAACAAAGACAAACTCGGCCATGCCGCTCCTTTGGCGAGTTTAACGCTTTGCACAGCGCTTTCATAGGCCGTTTCAGAGGCTTTTACCGAAGGCTGGTTATCAAGGGCTGCTTCAAAGATGGCCTCTGGGGTCATGCTGAGCAAGCTGGCATCGGGGTCTTGCAAATTATAAGGCATTACGTCAAAGCCAGCGGTCTTCTGTAGCTGAAGGGTCTGCGCCAGTTGCAGTTGCGAAATGGCCAAGTTGTTTTGGGCCGATACAAAGGTTTGCTTATCGCGTGCCTGCTGGGCTTGGATATCGTACAAACTGCCTTGGGGTTGTGCGCCTGCATCTACCAGTTGTTGCATTCTCACCACCTGTAACTCAGTTACGCGCAACTGTTCTTCAGCAATTTTGAGGATCTCTTTGTTCAACAGAATTTGCACGTACTGCGAAGCCACAGTAAGTGAGGTATTGTTCTTCATATCCTCCACCTGGTATACTCTTGCCATGCGATCGAGGCGCGCCTGAGAAAGGGTGTTGAAGTTGCGCATCCCATTGAACAATGTCCATTGGGCGTTTAAGGCCAGGCTGTTGGTTTGTCTGTTGTCTCGGCTGGCCAGGTTGGTTACCGGGTCAATGTTCAAACCAAAATTCCAGTTGTAACCTGCACTGGCGTTGACGGTTGGGAAAAGTCCTCCATAACCCGCATCCACCGCATTGTCAGCGATTTGTGCTTGAATTTCCGTTTGTTGAATTTGGATGTTGTTTTCCAAGGCGGTATCTATACACGCTCTGAGCGTCCAAAGAGTCTGGCCTTCTGCTGTACTGTAACTGAGAATCAGCAAGAAGCTGCTGATGAGAAGATGGCGGAACGGTGTTGACATCAAACTATGGTTTGGCATGCAAACAAATATAGACCGATGCTTGCCCCCGTTGGGCTCATGTGGCGGCCTTAACTTGCTTTTTGTGTCTGTACCAAAGAATTCCGAGGCTGAACAGAATGATGTACGGAAAGGCCATGAGGTAGAGAATTCCATCGTTAAGTCCCTCAGCAATAGCACTTCCCCCTTGCTGACTGCTCTCGGCCACTGCTTTGCACATGCTGCATTGTGCCCAAGAAATCTGAGCATGGAAGAGGAAAACTACGAAGATGCTTAAACGAAACTTTAACATTCTAGCCGTAATAAGGGGCCATGAACACATAGACCAACACGCCGGTAACCGCAACGTATAACCAAATAGGAAACGTGTAGCGCACCAATTTTTTGTGCTTTCCCAATTCATTGGTAAAAGCGCGATAAATACTCATCATGGCCAGTGGGAGTACCGCTGCACTAAGCGCAATGTGCGTGATGAGGATGAAGTAGTAAATCGGACGCCAAACGCCTTCTCCGCCGTAAGGAACGGGCTCATGACTGAGTTTAGCCACTACGTAGGAAACCAGAAAAACTGCCGATAGCGCAAAAGCCGTTACCATGCTGGCCCGGTGCAAGGCGATTTTCTTGTTCTTGATGAAGTTTACGCCGAGCACCAGCAAAATAGCCGTTGTACCGTTGAGTACAGCGTGGAAAAGTGGAAGTACGCGCGGACCGATGCCTGTTTCAATGCGCCATTCTGCGGGCATCAGCATCAAGGCCAATACGGCCAAGGGCACCGCCACCGAAAGGGCAATGATTGTAGGAATCCACACTTTGTCGTTTCTCGTCAATACTGTGTTCATGCTCATTTTATTGCCTGTTCCACCGGATGGTCAGTCCTTTTTGTTCTTAGAGGCACGGTATTCTCGTTTTGCTTTTTCCTTTTCGAATTCTGCAATCAGCACTTTGATGTCGTCGGTTAAATCGCGCATTTGGGTTTCATCCAAGGCATTGTAAGAGCCTACCACGTTGCCATTATCATCTTTGCGCGAGCGAATTCGGCCTTCCCAATCGATCAATACTATTTGCTCAGAGTGCAGAAATCCGCCATCTGCGGTGGAGTCTTCTTGGGCACTGAGGAGGTAATGCCCAGCGGTTCGATAAAGTGCATCGCGTTCGCCGGTAAAGAAGTACCACAATCCATCTTGGGCATTCATCCTTTCGGCATATTTCTGCAGCACCTCAACCGTATCGTGATCAGGATCTACCGTAAATGAAAGAATGCGAAAATCTTCAAAGCCCTTAAAGCGTTCTTGAAGTCCTTGAATGCGAAAATTCATGGAAGGACAAATACTTGGACAACGGCTAAAGAAAAAGCTGGCCAGGTAGATTTTTTCTTGAAAATCTGCAGCGCTTAATTGCTCATGATGTTGGTCTGTGAACTGCCATTCAGGAATATGGTAGTCTAAGCTATCCCAACCTGATTCGGTTCTTACCACGGTGGGTGGACCTACTACCTCCAGCGGCACGAAAAAGTTTTCTTCGGCGCTGTAGACGAATACGAAATACACGAAAAAGGGCAGTATTAGTATGCTTACCAATACCGCCCACTTTTGTAAGCTTTTCATGAAGTTGTAACGCTTACTTCAACATAAAGTTGATGTAGTTGCCTTCAGTAAGTACGATAAAGGTGAGGTAAGGGATCAAGATCAAAGCCGGCAGGGCGATGGTCCAGATCATATTCATCCTTTCGAACTTCAGGTGCATGAAGAATGCTACGATGTAATAGGCTTTCACCAGCGTGAGAATGATGAAGAGTACATTCAAATAAGAAGTACCAATTACATTTTCACCACCCATCAGGAAGCCTGGTTTAATGATGCCGAGGGCTACTTCAACCGCTGTTACAATGAGCAGCAAGAAGAAGATCATCCAAATCCAACGGGTTCCTTCGGGGCTCTCGTGGTGCTCGCTTTCGCCTACAGTATGTTGCGCCATGTCAAAAGAGTGTTTAGGAAATTAGACGAGGTAGAAGAAGGTGAATACAAATACCCACACCAAGTCTACAAAGTGCCAGTAGAGCCCTACTTTCTCTACCATCTCATAGTGACCTCTTCGGGCGTAAGTGCCCATGATCACATTGATGAAGATGATGATGTTGATGACCACGCCTGAGAAAACGTGGAAACCGTGGAAACCGGTAATGAAGAAGAAAAAGTTGGCGAAGAGCGGACTGCCGTACTCGTTGCGCGTCATATTGGCTCCTTGTACTACAGCTGCGTCTTTGATGAGTTTTTGCGAAACAGTGGCGTTGAAAATTTCTTTTTTCTTACCCGGCGTCATCAATAGATAATCTCCTTGGGCGAAGGCATGCTGCACTTGCTCAATAGAA
Organism: uncultured Chryseobacterium sp.; assembly: GCA_964507215.1. GTDB lineage: Bacteria > Bacteroidota > Bacteroidia > Flavobacteriales > Schleiferiaceae > RFXV01. The sequence continues at coordinate 11,431 of CAZDPF010000030.1, forward strand.
AAATGTTCGTGGTGACCGTGACCATCGGCATCAGGGCCGTGTACCAACTCAGTCAATGAGATATGGGCACCATCTGCGTTGGCCACATACATTACCCTTCCGTCTTCTACCTGCACTGCACCCTTGTCCCCAATGATAAAGTGGTACCATTCCCAAGCCTGTGAACCCAAGAAGAAGAAACCTCCAATAATGGTGAGCCCCAACCAGAGCACTACTCCTTTTTGGTTGTTGTGATGGCCTTCGTTTACCGCCAGCACCATGGTAACAGACGACAAGATGAGGATGAAGGTCATCAAAGCCACATAGAGCAGCGGTTGATCTCCGTGCACGAAAGGAAAGTGGGTGAAAACATCTTCTGCAACCGGCCAAGATTCTACAAACTTGAACCGCATCAAACCATAAGCGGTGAGAAATCCAGAGAAAGTGAGGGCATCACTCAAAAGGAAGAACCACATCATGAGCTTGCCGTAGCTCGCTCCAAGAGGTTGTCTACCTCCTCCCCAAAGCTTGCCTGTAGGGGCTTGAATCGCCGCTTCGTTGGCCATATTCAGTAGTGTTAAAGCGCGTGCAATGTTAGCGAATAAATAGCAAAAACAGGAAGAGATAAAGCCACAGAGCTCCTAGAAAATGCCAGAAAATGGCACTTAGGTCAAAGCCCAGTTTATCATGGGCTTGGTAGAGGCCTCTTGCACTCCTGTTTCCTGTTACTGCTAAAGTGATCAATCCTGCCAGAATATGCAGCAAGTGAAAGAAGGTAATGACGTACACCCAAGAGCCTGCTGTATTGCTTCCGGCTCCGGTAAAGAAGATGCCACGCCCTACCAGATCTTGCCATCCCAAATATTGTAACCACAAGAAAATCAATCCAAAGGCGAAGGTGATCCAAATAAACCGGGTGGCGTTGGGGGAATCGTCTTTGCGAAGTGCTCTTCCCGCTAACACCATGGTGATACTGCTGAGGATGATGACTACCGTGCTCCAAGTGAACATCTCCGGAAGGGGAAACTCCATCCACATATTCTCTCGAATCAGGGCTTTTCTACTGACCACATAACCGCTGGTCAAACCGGCAAAAGCCATGGCCATGCTGGCTATTCCCAACAGTAAAAAGGGTTTTCTAACTTTTTTCTTTTCTTCTAGCGTAAGTGCTGCCATAAGGTGGATGTCAACTCAGGTATCGATCAAGAACAAATACGATTTGCAGCAAGGTGAGCCAAAGCACACTTCCCAGCATGAGCCTTCGTGCAGCACGTACTGTTTTCTGGGTAAACAATTGGGTGGCCCGAATGATCAGAAAAACGCCCAATAAAAGAATAGCCACGGCGCCCACCGGTGAAAGTGTTAGACTGCCGGTGATACCAAAAGCGGGCAAGAGCGAAAGCGGAACCAATGCAAAAGTGTACACAAAGGTCTGGAATGCCGAAGAATGATCTCTGGCCCCAGAAGGCAAGAGGTTGTAGTTGGCCTTGGCATAGTCATCATGCAACATCCAAGCGATGGCCCAGAAATGCGGAAACTGCCAGATAAACTGAATGGCAAACAGGGTTCCAGATTCAATATCAAAGTCGTTACGTGCCGCTACCCAACCCAACATAAAAGGGATGGCCCCTGGTATGGCGCCCACAAACACCGCCCAAGGTCCTTTGGCTTTAAGTGGCGTATAAATGAGTACGTACAGCAACAGACTAAGCAAACCAAAACCGGCGCTCATGGGGTTGATCAGGTACAAGAAGTAAACACCAATAATTCCGTAAACCGTAGCAGCTACAAAGCTTTCAGCCAGCGTGAGTCGCTTGCTGGGCAGCGGACGATCTTTGGTGCGGTGCATTTTCTCGTCTTGTTCCCGCTCCCATATTTGATTAAAGGCGTTGGAACTGGCCACTACCAAAAAGCCGCCCACACAGAGCAAGACAAATTCAAGCAGATCAAATCGCAAGTTCCCGATGAGATAACCCGCCGCTGCCGAGAATACTACACTGGTAGACAGGCGTGGTTTAGCCAAAGCAACAAATTGCTTGGCCTTATCTGCCGTACGCAAGCTTTGTACAGGGGTATCGATGGGTGAAGACAAATTCCCGAATTCAGGGTGCAAAGGTAAACCGCCTAAAGCTTGATTCGGTTCAAAGGGTGACCAAGAACCAAGGATTCAGAAGGTCTTCTTTGTTGTACTTGAGTGGCGTAAGCTCAGGATAGCGCAGCACTTTAAATCCGGCGGCAGCACAAATGGCATGACCTGCTGCGGTATCCCATTCCATGGTGGGAGCAAAACGCGGATAAACATCTGCGCGTCCTTCGGCCACCATGCAAAGTTTGAGGCTACTTCCTCTGCTAAGGACTTCTACTTTTCCGTGCTCCGCTTCGAGTTCTTTGAAGTAGGCCTCGGTTTCAGCACTCATGTGCGAGCGGCTGCCTACTGCGGTAAACGCACGCTCAAAAGTTTGCGGAAGTGCATGGCCGGCTTCCTTCATAGCACCCCAGGTGACCAATGAATCAGGACCAGCTTCCATCATCCATGCGCCTTCACCAACGGCTCCAACATAGAGGGTTCCAGTCACCGGAACGTAAATCACTCCTGCTACAGGATCTTCTCCATTCACCAAAGCGATATTGACGGTAAACTCTCCATTGCGTTTGATGAACTCTTTGGTGCCATCCAATGGATCTACCACCCATAACCATGTCCAATGGCTGCGATCGCCATAGGCAATGGCCTTGCCTTCTTCACTCAAAACAGGTACATCTGTTTGCGTCAACTCTGCCATAATAGCCTCGTGAGAGCGTCTATCTGCTTGGGTAAGCGGAGAGTTATCTGACTTCATTTCCACGCCGAAGTCGGCACTTTCGTAGACGTCTAGAATTTGTTTTCCCGCTTTCAAAGCCGCGCGAATGGCAATATTGAGCTGCTCTTCCATGATGAACTGTTTGAAGTCGCGAAACTAAGCAGCCCACACTGATTGAAAGCTTTTTATTGCAAGCGGAAGGTCACTGGTATGGTAAAATGCACATTTACCGGTAATCCGTTGTGTTTGCCAGGCGAAAAAGCCGGAAGCTTCTTCAAGGCTTCAATGGCGGCTTTGTCAAGGCCGGGGTCATTTCTGCCTTCTACGGCCTGTACATTCACCACTTCTCCATTGCGGTTCACCGTGAACTGAATATAGGAGCGACCGGTAACGCCTATTTCCTTTTGAAATTTTGGATACTCAACGGTGCGGGCCAAGAATTTGCGCAAGTTTTCTTCTAAACAAGCACTGCGTTCGGCTTCTGTAGCCAGATCTTCACAGCCTGGGAAAATGGGCTTGTGCTGTACCATGTGCACATCCATATCAACTTCCGGTTCAGGATCGCCGTCCATGTCTACGTCATGAATGATGGTGTCTAAAGGCGTAGGATCAGGTCTAGGATCAGGCGTGGGATCAGGATCTGGGAATGGATCTGGAATGATCTCAGGCGGAAGGTTCTTGTTCACTTGCACCTTGGGCTTCTCCCGTTCTTTTTGGTAGGTGTAGATGACAGGTTCATCAAAAGAGAACACTTGGAGGGTGTCTGGAGTGAGCGGACCAATAGTGGCAATAGGAACGGCATACTGCAAAGTGCCAATAACACTGGCCAACGCGATAATAAGTCCAACCGAAAAGAAGATGGGGCGCAGGCGTTCGAGACTGGGTGGGCGTTGCATAGACGGTGATTTATTATTGCAACGAGAGAAAGCCTGTGCACATTGCAGATCAAAAAGAAAAAGGGGCCCAAAGGCCCCCTAGTATGATTGATTGTTGATCTTGAATTATTGCAAGCGGAAATTGATGGGCACGGTATACGACATACGAACCGGGCGACCGCTTTGCTTGGCAGGCTTCAAAGGTGGAATCTTCTTCACCACTGCGATGGCTGATTCATCCAACATTTTGTCTACCCCTCTGGCCACGGCTACGTTAGACACTTTGCCGTCTTTTTCTACCACAAAGCTCACAAACACTCGGCCCTGCACCCCCATTTGACGAGACATCTCAGGATAGTCTACGTTCTTAGAGATAAACTTCATCAAGCTCAACTGGAAGCACTGGAACTTGGCTTCTTCATTGGGTTCATTCTCACAACCAGGAAAAACCGGCTTGTTCTCTACTACGGCGAAGTTCAAAATCTCATCAGACTCTTCTTCTTCCACCTCGATGAACTCTACCACCTCTTCTTGGTCGGTTTCGGTACTCTCAATCTCGAGTTCTTCTTCCAGCTCTACCTCATCTGCAACTACCTCAATAATTTCTTGGGGAGGTGGTGGAGGTGGTGGAGGTGGCTTCTGTTCGCGCTCAGTGATGGGAATGATCTCATCTTCAATTTCCACATCCAACTGCCCCAAATCGATGGGGCCACGATCATAGGTGCGGTATTCAATGGCAGCAATGGAGAAGGCCAGTGAAAGCACCAAGCCGATGAGCAGGTAGAGATTCCTGCTTTTTTCCAAATCTGCCTGCGGACTCTTTTTCAGTTCCATGGAAGAAGAATGGGTTTGGGGTTAAAAATACAAAAAGCTTTAGGCCAATTCCGTTTTAATCTGGCTTCTTTGCCACCAGCTAAACAACAAAAGACCAAAAAGGCTTCCAATGGTGTTGGCCGTCATATCAGACAACGAGCCATCTCTGCCGCTCACGAGGTATTCTTGAATGAGTTCAAGTACTCCTCCTATGCCTACGCTAATCAACAAAAGCCACCAGCGCTGACCTCTGGGTACCGGTGTTTTGATTTTCCAACCAATCAAGCCGAGGTAAAAAAGGCTGTAGTTGAAGAAATACATCCCCCAATGCAGGAAGAGATCATCGAACTGGATGAGGAATCTCGGCACTTCTTTTCCCGGAATCAAGGTGAAATAGAGCATGGTTAATGCCCAAGCACCTGCCGGTGTAAAGTGTAAGATCCTGTTCCTCATTTATTGTCCAATCATGTCTGCGTAAGCCGCGGCATCCATCAGGGC
>CAZDPF010000030.1:16496-20203 GCA_964507215.1 uncultured Chryseobacterium sp.
ACGGCCATGTCGCCTTCTACGCGCACCCATTCGTGCTCTTTGCTGTAGCGGAGATTGGAGGGGATATTCATTGTGCTGAAATTTGGGCCAAAAGTGCAGAATAATCCCTAAAACAGAAACCCTTTTTCGCAGGAGTTGCCTTACTGTCCGAGACTCAATCTCACGCTAATGCCCGCATTGATGTTAGAGGTAGGAAAGGCGGTGGAAATCTTGTACTCGCTGATGTTGTGATCGTAGAAGAGCTTGGCGGTGATGCGCTGAGAAATGGCGTAATCTGCCGAAAACTTGATGTTGATGATGCGCTGTCCGGCATTCACCTGATCGAGGTTCTCTACAATTCTGCGCACCACTGTGATGTTGTCTCTAATAGACACGTCTGCTTTGAGCTCGAGGTTGCTCTGCACCGCCTTTTTGGCCGCGCCTACTCTGATGAAGTTGAAGCGAATATCTTTTAGAATGTAGCCCACGCCTATGGTGTACTCCGTTCCCTTGATCTCAGAGACTTGGTTGTTGGCCAAACTCAGTCCCACATTGCGGTCTTTCTTGTAATCAAAACGCAACGAGATGCTGTTTTTCATCCGAACATTAAATCCAATCAATGGGGCAAATTGTTCGCTCAAGCTGATCTGATTGATGAGCACCGGATTCATGAAATCGCCATTATTGTTCCTGGGGGCGCTTCCCGGATTGGTAACCAAAGAATCAGTATACGCCAAGTTGGTAGTGAAGCTGGCCACCGTATAGGTTGAGCGGTAAGAATGGCTCAGGGTGAAGCTCTGGAAGCGATCGCGGAACCAACCAATCTTCATCAATCCGTCATAATTCAGATTCCAGTTGGGGATGGGGGTGCTCTTCTTCCAATTCAGACCGTAATTATTGGGGTCATTGCCGGTATAGGCCGCAAGGAAGGCCGGAATCATTACATCTTGGCTGATCACACTGTAACCATCATAGCCGTAATAGCTAGAGTCTGGTGAGCCCACAATTTGGGCCACATAATCTGGATCACGCGTAGCGCGGTCTTGTGCCAGCCTTCGGGAAATCTCAATACGATTGTCGAGGAACTCCTGGAAAACGGCCGAGCTGTAATCAGGGGCAATGCTTTGGTCCCAAGCGGTGGGCATGGTGAAGAATGAGATGCTGTAATTGCCTGTCAGATTGCGGTTTTGCTCTGTAAAGTTCTCAAAGTCTTCATCGTAACGCCAGAATGCATTGACGTTTTGCGATTCATTTCGCGTGGCGGTAAGGTCTATGCGGATGTCTTGCCAAGGCTCCACCGAAGCCCGCAAATTCATGGTCTCATTGCGCGTTCGGGTGAATGGATTGTTTTGGTACGGACTGGTAGACAACCAACCGTTTTCGGCCGCTCTTACGCGGATGTCGTTGTTGGAAAGGTCATCTGGTGGTTGAATACCCATCACAAAACCCAATCCCGGGGCCCAATTCTCACCGGGATTCATACCAAAGTGCTCTGGTCGGGGTAGGAAGCCGGGAAGCCCAGTGCCTTCTGACAACTGATAACTGCCGCTCACATTGCGCACCATCATGAGTACCCGCGCAGTGCCTTTGGCCACTTTCAACAGCAGGCTTTCTTTCACAGTGTCTTGATCGCTGTCGTCTTGACTTGGACCACCTTGTGGCATCCGTCGTCTCACCGGTCCGCGCTGGGTATTTCTGCCGCCTTTGTTATTGATCTCCAAAAGCCAGGGCACTTTGTTGTACAGATTTACCACATTGAGCTGTGCGCCCCAATTGATGGTAGAGCTGTTCTGAATGGTGTTGCCCAAACGCAGGGTATCACTTTGGGAGTTCAAGGCCACTTGCGAGTTGGTGGTCCAGTTGAATGTGCCCGTATAACGGATGTCAGAGGTAATCCAGTCTACAGCTGGAATCTTGTCTAAGGGCAAGTTGTAATTCAGGTTGACGCGCTGTTGGAACTGGGTGGGACGCCCCCCTGACCAGAAGCTTTCACGAATAGACTGGCGCACAGAATCGGCATCGGCAGGACCGTATAGTTCGTCTATGCGGGTATTCATGGTAGCCGTATAATCGAACTTCAATGCCTTGGTCAGATCCCAAGCCAAATCATACTGCCGCCTCATGGTGAAAGCTTTGTTGTAGGTGGTAGGCAACTCAAAAAGCACATTGTCTGTGTTGCGCTGCTTGTTCTCTTGGTACATTCTGGCCAGCTCTGTACGGAAAGTGAACTGCTTGGGGTAGTAATAGAAATTAAAATCCCGGATTAATGCCCACCATTCGCTCTGTTGAAACGCACTTACTTTCTTGAAAGGCTCTACCGGATTGGCCCGGGTTTGATACTGATACTGAAGATTGGCGGTGTGATCTACCCTTCGGTCAAACTCTGTGTTGATGTTGCGGCGAAACTGTTCATTAAAAGAGTAGCCCACCGTGATGTTTTCAATATCATACACCTGTGGCTTTCGCTTTTTGGAAGGATCTCGCTGCCTGCCCACATTGGTGAAATTCACGCCGCGGCGGAGGGTGTAATCTTGGGCAATGTTCTTCAGCTCTTCCCGCTCTTCATCGGTTTCCAAATTGGCCAAGGCATCAGCAAACTCAATATCTGGATCGAGCGGATTAAACATCGGATCTTTCCATTCTTCGGCTACGCCAAAGTAGAAAGGCACCCGCAGGCGGGCATTTTCTCCAAAGAACTTTCCAAGCTCAAAATTAGACTGCACATCATACCCATAAATGGTTTCTTGTTGCCGCTCGGTAGGCCCTTGATCTAGGCTACCGAAGCCCAAAGTGCTCACCCGTCCGCTCACGGCCACATTACCGAAATCAGCTAGCTTGGCCGTCATACGGGCATTGGCAGCCCATCCTCCTCGCTGATCAAATTCAGTCAATCGAAGCTCGTTCACCCAGATCTCGGCACATTTAGGCATGCCATCATCCCCATCGCCAGCTACACGCTTTTTCGGGTTTCGAACCCCTATCATAATGGTGCGCACATTGCTCAAATTGGGAGCGCCTACCACCGAAACCTTATTCCGCCCGCGGTTCACCGTGTAGCGATCGGTAATGCCAGCATTCGGATTGTCGCGAATGAAGCGATCGCGTTCCAATTTCACCTCTTTCAAATCATCAAAGGCAAAGTCAAAAGAGTTAGACGCCGGCCAAATACTCTCTGGCTGTGTTTCTCCCCAAGGAGTGACCAGCATGGGAACTTCGTATTCGTAATAGTTCTGGCTGTAGTCGCTACCGAGGCGCACAAAAACCGTGAGATCGCCATTGCGCAAGGGACGGTTATCGCCGGCTTCGGCATGCACAAACATCTTCAATCGGTTGAACATCCGCATGTCCATATTCAAGTTGCGGAAAACGGCCCGCGCATCGCCATCTAATAATTCACAGACCCGCAAGGAAAGGGCCTGCTCGTTTTGCTGTTGCAAACTGGCCGTGCCGAAGAGAATTTGCCGATCAATACCCGGAGGCAGCACATAAGGAATAGGCGTACGCGCTCCGTTCTCCTCAAGGTTTACCGCGTTCACTTCAAAAACCGTGTTGTTGCCTTCGTCTGTGGGCACGTCTTCGCGGATGCCATCCAGCGAGAAGCGATACCGACTCCACACGCCCCTCACCAAATCAAGGGCGGCCAAACCCAGCCCAATGGGTTGTTCAAACTGCGGCAAAAACATCCGCAAGAATCGGATAGAACGGAAAACATTGATCGGCCCCACGCG
>CAZDPF010000031.1:0-1102 GCA_964507215.1 uncultured Chryseobacterium sp.
CCGAATTGCGCCTCCCATGATTGCCATCAAAAAGCATTACGTTCAAGAGGGTACTGGCTTAGAAGAATTTGTGGAAGCGCTTTCTTCTTTTGTTTTGATGCCTTCTGAAGAAAAATCAAAGATGCCAGGGGCTGTTAAACGATTTGGCTTAATGCCCACCATGAATTTCTCTCAAGAAGATTTAACGGCCATTGCCGAGTATATCTACGCGGCTGATTTAGAAGAACCAGAGTGGTTTAAAAAGCACCAAGAGGAGATGCACGGCAAGGGAAATGGAATGGGCCAACACAGCGCACATGAAGAAGCGCTATCGCCAGCAGAACAAGGCAAAAAGATGGCGATGACTACGAAAGCCATTTTAGGCAAAAACCTCATGGGGGCTATTCAACATCGCGGAACAGACGGTGCCATAAGCTTCTGTAACATCGAAGCTATTCCATTGACTGATAGCATGGCTACGGTGCAAAATGCCCAAATTAAAAGAGTTTCAGACCGCAATCGCAATCCGAACAACGCAGCCAATTCCTCAGAACTGGCCTACATCAACAAAGCCAAAGAACAGTTAGCCCAAGGCGAAGACATCCTACCCTATTTTGAAGAAGTAGATGGACACAAACGCGGATTTTATCCGATACTCACCAACCAAATGTGCCTGCAATGTCATGGGCGTCCGCAAATTGACATTGCCCCCTCTACTTTGGCGCTCCTTCGCGATCTCTATCCCAACGACCAAGCGGTGGGATACGGGGAAAATGAATTGCGCGGAATTTGGGTTGTGGACTGGGATTAACGCCTATTGAATAGGGAAGCAAACCGTGGTACGGATGTCTTTCTCTGCTCCTTCACCCGGAGTGCTATCATACCACTCAAATGGATCTTGACCTTTGAATAGCTTGAACTCCTTGCGACGTTGCATGCTGTACAAAGTGCTCCAGGCATTTCCCAGATGGCGATAAGGACCTGTATGGCGAAGACGATACACCTTGACCGGTGGAATTCGCCCTGAAATCATCTGATTGTCTTTTTCGGTAAAGCCGGGTTTTACTGCAATTGCCGAAGTGTACTCTACTTCACCTTTAACGGCATCCCAACGGTGGTAGAT
>CAZDPF010000031.1:1202-6968 GCA_964507215.1 uncultured Chryseobacterium sp.
GCCGCACAGAAAAATGGCATTTTTTAACAGTCTAATAAACTGAATAGCGGATATTTAACTTAAGTCACCTGTTGAATTGTGATCGTTGGGAATGTAGGTGTAATGAATCTGTATGTCGGTCGTATTCGGTTGAATCCTCTCCGCATCTACCACTATTAAATCTGGCAGATCGTCTTCCTCTTCTTCCCAATGCCACACCGTAGGTTGAGGACCTTTTTTGCGATACAAAACACTCAGAATCAATCCCACTACTGCCCCACTAATATGGCCTTCATGGCTGATTCGCTCTTCGATGGGGAACAGCCCCCAGATCAAGCTACCATAGAGAAACACTACCAATAGTGCCGTGGCCAGTAGATAACGATTTTTCTTCCACAAGCTACTGAAGAACAAGAAGGTGGCCATTGAATAGATAGCTGCACTGGCCCCGATATGAATAGCTGGACGAGCAAAAAACCACACGCCAATCCAAGGTAGTATAAGCGAATAGGCCATTAAAGTGAGGCCTTCTTTGGGATAGTAGTACATCAACCCCATGCCCAAGACCAATACAGGCAGTGAATTGTTGGCAAGATGCTCCATGCTTCCATGTAAAAAGGAGGCGAAGATGATACCTTGCAAGCCTGTCCAGGTTTTGGGTTCCAATCCATGTTGGATCCAATCGAGCATCCACCGTTGGTCAAACCAGAATACCACCCACATGCTCAACATGAGTAAAAACGGGAGGATTACAAACTGGCCGCTTCGGGGAGCCTTGGATTCAGACATCATTCGAAAATACAACGGACCGATGGCAACAAACCGGCCAGACGTGGCCCCACTGGCAGAAAGGCAAAGACCCCGACAACTTGACCAATATATTGGGCAAGACCATTTGCTGCGAGAACCTGATGGATTGCTGTGCCCAATGCTCAAAAGTGGATCGCTTCCTAGTTTGATTTTGTGGGGACCTCCAGGGGTGGGCAAAACCACTTTGGCCCGCTTGCTGGCGGCGAGTACCGGAAGAAATTTTCTAACACTTTCCGCCGTACATGCTGGTGTAAAGGAAGTGCGGGAGGCCATTGCCAAGGCCAAAGAAGGCGGATTGTTTTCCAAAGGGCGTCCTATTTTATTCATTGATGAAATCCATCGTTTTAACAAATCGCAACAAGACGCATTGTTGGGAGCGGTGGAAGATGGCACCATCACTTTGATGGGGGCCACAACGGAGAATCCGGGTTTTGAGGTCATTCCCGCTTTGCTGTCACGTTGTCAGGTTTTTGTGCTGCAAGCCCTCAGTGCTGAAGCCCTGCAAAAGATGGCCGAGCGCGCTTTGCAAGAAGATCCTTTATTTGCCGGAAGAACTATTCGGGTGGATGACTGGCAGCCTTTGCTTAGGGCTGCTGATGGAGACGGACGCCGTTTGTTGAATATGTTAGAGTTGTTAGCGGAACAAAGTGAGGGAAATCTGCATATCAGTCACGAACGTCTTGAGAAGCTGCTCGACGCCAATCCGATTCTTTATGATAAAAAAGGCGATAAGCATTACGACCTTATTTCCGCTTTTATCAAATCAGTAAGAGGAAGTCATCCCGATGCGGCCGTGTATTGGATGGCGAGAATGCTGGAAGGCGGCGAAGACCCTAAATTCATTGCCCGTCGCATGATTATTCTGGCGGCGGAAGATATCGGACTCGCAAATCCAACGGCTTTGGTGCTTGCCAATGCCACCTTTGACAGCGTAGACAAAATAGGAATGCCCGAGGCGCGCATCCCCTTGAGCGAATGCGCCATTTATTTGGCCACTTCTGAAAAAAGCAACAGTGCCTACAAGGCCATTGGTGCCGCACAAGCCTTGGTGAAGTCCACTGGAAGGCAAGAAGTACCGCTGCACTTGCGCAATGCCGCCAATAGTCTCTTGAAACAATTGGATCACGGGAAAAACTATCGATATGCCCATGACTTTCCTGGTCATTTTGTGCCGCAAGAGTACCTTCCGGAAGCACTTCGCAATCAAGTGATTTATGAAGCTGCTGACAATGCTCGTGAGCGACAAATTAGGGATCGAATGCAGCAGCTTTGGGGCAAAAAGTGAGCATAAAAAAAGGGGCGCGCAGCCCCTTCATTCTAGTTTCTGGTTCTACTAAAAGTCTGGCATTGGCACAGTGGTGCTGAGGCCATTGAGCGAAACCCTCATCAAGTTGTTACAGCCATCTTCTGGAATGAAATCGACACTGCCGGTTTGGTTGCCTTCAGATTTTACCACCACCAGATCGATAATCCCTTGGGTAACCGTGTAATCGCAAGAGCGGTCTACGGTAAAAGGTGAGGCCGCTGAGAAAGTGGCATTGATTTCGGCACCATTACTTTGGCCAACTGCACGGCTGAAGCCCTCCATGCGGTAGATATCATCATTTCCTTGGTTGATGGTAGTGAAACCTTGTAGCCAATAGAAATTTTTATGTCCACGGAGCTGGTAATTGCCATTCTCTACGTCCAGCGCAAAAGTGTCTACTTCGAAATGCTGGGCGGTACCAGACAAGCCTCTGTTAATGGTTTGAAAAAACAACTCGGTTTTATCGTCATCTACATAAAACTCATTCGTGCTTACCTGCATGCTGGAGTTCGGAACGGTTAAAAAGGTAGGCGTGAGATTGCTGATATTGATACTGCCTCTGCGTGCTTTACCGTCTGATGTGAGCACATTGGTATTTCCAAAGTTGATGCTCAAAGTGCCGCTCACAGGGTTTAAGCTTACCGCAGCGCCATCCATAGTGGTACTTCCTGTGGCCAGCAATGTTGAATCTCTCATGGCCAACTCTACCCTCTGGTAGATATCTAAAAAGTCGCTTTCAGCGCCAACATAGGCAACGGCTAAGTCTGAGTTTGAGCTATCGAGAAGGCTGCTGAGGTCTTGTTCTTCACAAGCGGTAAAAACGCCTGTGCAAAGCAGGGCCATCAGCGGCAAGGACTTCATTTTCATGGTTCTAGGTTTTATGGGTTAAAGGTGCGTTTTGCTTTTGACTTATTGGTTTGATGGGCTTTCTTCTTGTTGTGGAATGGCCTGAATGGGAGGTGCTTCGCTTTCCATTTTGGCCAGACGATCATTGAGTCGATCACGACCAAATCGGAAGCTAAAGCCTGTACGGATATTGGCGGTATTTGCTCTTCCGGGATAGAAAAAGCCGTAAATATTATCACTCAGCAGATGCCATTGAAATCCGCCCATATTCAAAGCAAAGCCGGTGGAGATATTGTTCCAAGTGCCGTTGATCAGGTTATAGCCCGCCACCAGATGAAAGGTCTTTCCATACCTACCGAGATAAGATATTCCAGCATCGTGAAATAGATCACCATTCCAAGCGCGCATGTGATAAGTGGCTGAAAGACTGTGGTTTCTATTGAAATGGTGGGTAAGTGAAGCGTAGGCCTCCATGGGCAATTTGCGGGTATAGCTGATGCCATCCTCTTCCACAAAACCGAATATAGAGTCGAGGTCGTTTTGCAATCGATCTGAATTCAGTGCACCATTGTTCGGATCATATTCTATTCCGGTAAATTCATAAGTACCGTTGCTCACCAGTTGTCGGAGATCTTCGGTAAACGTGATGCTTCCTAAGTTGAGCACTGAGGCAGAAACTTCCCAACGCGAAGTGATGGCATAAGTGGCTCCAAAATCAAAGGCAAAACCAGTGTTGGCGGGAAAGAGCAAGCTGGAGATGTTCAAATCATTGCCATCGGCCAGAGAAGCCACACCACCGGTACGGATGAGCACATCGGTAGACACAAGCATGCGATCTTCTTGTCCTTCTATTGAACCTTCAAAACGCTCAATAAACGCATGCTGAATGCCTTGGAAATATTTCATCCTCACCCCTACGCTGAGCTTGTCTTTCATCAGATTGTGCTGATAGCCCAAATGATAGAATGTGGAATTGAGGGCTTCGTAATCTGTTTCGCTCAAATTAAAGCTCACCTCGCTGAAATCATCTGAAGAAGGCCACAGAAAGCGGAGTAGATCGGCAGGATAGTCGAAATTCAGGAAGGTATAAGTACCAGCGCCTAAAGAGACAAAGCCATTGCCCGTTCCAAAGCCCACATAAATCATATCGGTGCGCAGATTCACCGAGAGGTGATCTTTGCCATCCATGCGAGCGGCAATATCTTGAATGGCCTGATTGGGGTCATCCACATCTACCCCTACCAGCTCACGCAGCGCAAAACCAGAATTGTGAACGTTCACACCCAAAGAAGTCAATCCTGGAAATCCTACCGCTACATTGGCCTCGGGTCTGAAGCCCGGGTTGAGCATATTCGAACCAGGAATATTGGTCAACTGGTAGAGGGTGAGATCGGTTTGTCCGAAACTGTACAACGCCAAGCCAAGCGACAATAAAGACAGCAACTTTCTCATAGCTCATTGAGTTTAGCGCGTCCTTTGATGCTCAAGCGAAGATCCAGTGAATAGTCAGCATACAACCGAATGGGGATTTGTCCGTCAGCCGGGGTAGCTACCCTGCCTTTGAGGCGCCATTTGGGTGCACGGGTAAGGTTGGCAATTTGATCTACTGTGAGTTGAATTTCGAGATTATTGTTGGTTGGAATAATGGCGCGGCCATTGGCATCTACTTGGGCGGGTTCTAACAGTGGCAAGAACACACTGTCTTGAATTCCACCAAAGTCATCGAGAAAGTACAGGGTGAGATCCATGGCCAATGGAAAACCATTGTCACTTTCAAAGATGAGCACCAGAAAATCAATAACATCTTGATCTGCCAGGCCCACTTCAAACTCATCCTCGAAACCGAGATCTGAAGTCTGCAACTCCATGGGCAAATCGATCTCCAATCCCATTTGAAGCACATCTTGATCAGAAATAAAGTTAGAAACTCCCCCCATATTGTTGGGATTGAGCGTCATATAGCCAGAGTAGATCAAATTGGTGGGAAGGGCATCGAGGAAAGAGACAATATTGGAATTGCTGTTATCCATGCGGAAATCAGTTTGAACCGGACTTCCAGGTGCGCTAGCTTGGGCAATTTCGAAAGGCGGCGGATTGAGTTGAGTGAGATCGCCATCCACATTCACTCCATCGAGGTCCATATTAACCCCCATTGACACCCCAATGCCGTTGTTCATTTGGAAGGTCATGCGAGGGTCTGTAAGTGTAAAGCCGGAAGTGAATTCTGCAATGCTCCCCAAGTCTAGATTGAAATTACCAGAAGGAATGTTCACCCGGCGTTGACCAAAGTATCCTGTTACGCTCTGCAAATTGGTGCTGTCTATTCCAAAGGTGATGTTGAACATTGTTCCAATGGGGGTGGCGGCATCGGGGATGATCTCAAGGCCTAGGCTCAAATTGTTGTACGGAGGGGCATTGGGATTGTTGCTTTGTGTGAGGTCAAAAAAGACATTATTGAAAATCTGCTCCCCTTCAAAATTTCCTGGTCCACTGCTTTGAGCTGTCATCACAATTGGGGCACCATTCACCAAGGCATTGTTGAGCGTAAACCGAACTGTAGCGGGTTCTAATGCAGAAGTAGAAATTCCCCAAATAAGGCCCAATCGGTTGAATACTATCTGTTCCAACTCCATTGCACCCAAGCTGCTCAAACCCGCATCAAGGCTTACGGCCAAGGTATCTCCTGGTTGAATAACCGGTACGTCTACATTGAAAGGTTCTTGTCCCGGAATGGAAACAAACTCTGTTGCCACCATGCTAAAGAGACTGTCTTGCTCGTAAACAAAGCGAAGGAATCCGTCGGGATCTTGTTGAAGAATGGAATC
>CAZDPF010000031.1:7068-18404 GCA_964507215.1 uncultured Chryseobacterium sp.
GGATTTTCTTTTCTTTAACCCCATGCAGTCACGTCTCCTATTGATTCTTTTTTTGGCATTGCTCAATGCCTGTCAACCCGATATTGGCAACAAATCGTGGGATGTAGACCTTCTCACACCCATTGCCCATTCTAATCTAGATATCAAAGACATAGCAGGCGACACCCTCATTCAGGTAAATGCTGACAGCAGTTTGAGTTTGGTGCGCAAACAGAAGGTATATGAGTTTCGCTTAGATGATTTGGTAGAGCCTTTCTCTACCACTTTTGAGAATACCGCCAAATTGCAAACGCTTGATTTGGGCACCCGGCGCATCAGCTATGCCATCAGCCTTGGGCGCTTGGCCGCTCAACAAGGTCCGCCCTTCGGTACCATTATCATCTTAAATCACGGCAACAACCTCCCTTTCCCCGCCATCTCCATTACCAACCCTATCACCTACACCATCAATGCCAATCAGTACTTTCAAAGCATGACCTTGTTAGATGGCTGGTTGGTATTTGAAATGATCAACAACTTGCCCATTGATCTGATCAATTTTGATTACGAGTTGGTCAACAGCCAAAGCCAAACCGTGGTCATCACGGGCACCATTCCTTTTATTCCGGCCAATGGAACGGCCAAAGACAGTGTGCAACTCAACAATAACACGGTTTTGGAGGGGCAGTTAGAAGCCAATCTCAACAATCTCGAATCGCCGGGTACAGGCGGAGTGGCGGTGCCCATTGACACCTCCGATCAATTGAAAGTGCAAGTGACCGTTCGCGATTTGAAACCTTATGAGGCCACGGCCATTTTTCCTGCCCAGAACCTGATCGATTATACCGAGGAGGTCATTTTTGAAACCGATTTTGAGCTCTCTCGCATTGTGGTTGACACCGGGGTGCTGTATATGCAATCGATTAGCACCGTTGAAGAGCCTGTGATCTTGGAATACGAGATTCCTTCCGCCACCAACAATGGTCAAAGCTTGCTGCTCGATGGAACCCTCCCTGCCGCTGTTCCTGGTGGCACCAGCTTGTATAACGATCAAGAAAATATCAAAGGCTTCAGCGTAAATCTCAACGGCATCAACTTCGATCCCAATGTGACCAACACCTTCTTCGCCCAGTTGCGATCGAGAATTGATTCTTCGGGCAATATGGTTTTTCTGTCCTTGGAAGACAGCATCTATCTCACCACGGGCATACAAGGTTTGATGCCTTCAAAAATTGAAGGATGGCTTGGCCGCGATACCCTGATTACCGAAGATGAAGTGCTCCCGCTCTATTTGTTTGATGATGTTGATGGCGGTTCTTTCAATTTGGCCAAGGCGCGGGTAAGTATGGAAGTGGTGAACGCCTTTGGAGCCGATATGCGCTTCAGACTGGCCGATGTGCGAGCTGTGAATAGCTCCACTGGCCAAACCACTGTGCTGCAATGGACTTTGCTAGGACAAGATCTCGACTTACCCAAGGCGCAAGATGATGCTACGGCTTTTCAGCCCATTCCGAGTAGGATGACTTGGCAGCTGAATGAAAACAATTCCAATGCGGATGAACTCTTTGACATTCAACCTGATCAGTTGGTGTACGACCTTGGCTTGATCATCAATCCTTCTGGCGTTACAGATCCCAATGGCTTTGCCTACCGGCACCATCCGGTGGAAGCTTGGATGGAAGTGGAGATTCCGCTGCAACTTTCACTTGATGGATTGTTGTTGATCGACACCTCTGCTTTCAACTATGCCGATATTGATGGCGAAGGCCGATTGATTGGAGGCGACCTTTTGTTGATAGCAGACAATACCATGCCGGTAGACGCATTGGTTGATTTGGTGGCCATAGACAGTTTGGGCACTCCTTTGGATACCCTTATTGGAACAGAAACCATTTTGGCAGCTCCCTTAAATGCCGATGACAAAGTGAGCGAATCGCGCAGAACCGTGATCTCCTATCCACTCACCAGCTCTTCTATTCAGCAGTTGAAAAAAGCCAATCGCCTGGTTTTCATAGGGCGCTATACCACTACCGATCAGCCCAAGCAGATTCAACTTTACGACCATTACAGTACCGATTTGAAACTCACCGGCGAACTTCAATACCGGGTGAATTGAAAAGATTTCTCCTCCTCTCAGGCTTAATAGGTCTTAGCGCGCATGCCCAAAAGGCCGATAGTACTCGAATACACTCAGAAGTGTATGCACAAGTTGAATGGGAATTGGGCTCCAATGGAATTACCACAGGGGCACTTTTCGACTTTTTCGCTGCCGATTTTCTTGATGCTACTTTGAAAGACAAACTCACGGCCAATACACGTGAGGTCAACAATATCGGTAGCTTCCAAGATTACGAAGTGGGCTTTAAGCAGTGGACTGACAGTACCTACAACAATTGGCGGAAAGGGTTTGGGCTGCACCTGGCCATCCGCAGTCGTTTTGGAGCGCAGGTTTCTTCTGAGGCCTTAGAATTGAGCCTGTACGGCAATGCGCGTTTTGCAGGTCAAAACGTAGAGGTACTGCCTCTTGACAATAGCAGCTTGGTTTACACAGAGTTTGGTTACACCTATTTACAGCGCTACAAACAATGGTCGGCAGCCTTGAGTGGGAATTTGCTCTTGGGGCATGCTTACGGACAATTGGAAACTTCGCGAGGAACGCTCTACACTGAACCCAGTGGAGAGTACATCGATCTAGACGCAGCATATCGGTACCAGAGTGCAGACAGTTTGCTTTGGTTGAAAGGCATCGGACTTTCGATGCACGCGGAGGTAAGTCATACTTTCAATGAAAAATGGGGCATGACCCTTGGTGTTCGCGATCTCGGACTGCTCTTTTGGAACCAATCTGCATGGACCATTGAGGCTGATTCCATCTTTCGATTTGAGGGACAAGAAATCCCCAATTTATTGGATCAAAACGGCTTGGATTTCGGAGATCTTCAGGATCGCTTTCGCTCTACTTTCGATGACAAACAAGGCGGTGGATTCAGCACTTGGCTGCCCGCTCGAGTGTATGCGGAAGGTCAATACCAGTTGAACCGCTGGGCCATTCAGCAGTTGCGATTGCGCATCGACCATGTGTTTATTGAAGGCTACAGAATGCGCCAACAATTGAAAGCAGACATGCCGTTAAGCGGCGCATGGAGTTTACATCCTGAGATTAGCCAAGGTGGTTGGGCGCGCTGGGGACTGGGTTTGGAAGCAAGGTGGAAAAATGCTGATTGGGAGGTGAGGGCTTCTGCCGGTAATCTACAATGGATGGTAGTTCCCAATAGCAGTTACGGCTTGGGAGGCATGCTTAGCATGACCTATCGCCTTTGATTTAGAGAATGCGCAATTCTGTGCGACGGTTCTTCTGACGGCCTGCAGCTGTGCTGTTGTCTGCAACTGGCCTATCTTCTCCAAAACCTTTGTACTGCAGTCTTTCAGCTGCTATGCCTTTGGTCTTTAGATAATCTCTCACGGCCTTTGCCCTATTCTCAGAAAGTTTTTGATTGGCCAACTGATCACCTTCATTGTCTGTATGTCCTTCCAAGCTGATGCGCAACTGCGGATTGCGCTGAAGGAGTTGAGCAATTTTATCTAATTCTACAAAAGATGCAGGGCGAAGCTCGAAGGAAGCAGTGGCAAAAAACACATTTTGCAGCACAATGGTACTGCCCTTCTCTAAGCGTTGCAGATTGACATCCAATTGAAAAGCCCGATCCTGCGGCTGCGACTGCAAGGCGAAATTTTCAGAGTGAAAAAGAAATCCTTCCTTCTCTACACTCAAACCGTAGTCTGCATTGCTTGGCAAAACGGCAAAATACCGACCGTCTTTGCCCGATCGAACTTTGGCGAACGGCTTGCCAGTTTTGAGGTCGATAAAAAACAAGTCTGACTCCAAAGCTTGTTTTGATGCGGCATCACGAACAATGCCCTTCACCCAAGCAGAAGGAATGGCCCGAAACGATTCGGGAAGCTCAAAAGAATAAAGGTCTAAACTGCCCAATCCACCTTGCATATCGCTAGAGTAGAAAGCTGTTTTTCCATCTGAAGCAATCACCAAACCCAGTTCTTCTCCCGGACCATTGATGGGCGCGCCTAGATTCACCGGATCGCTCCAACTGCCGTCGGGTTGTTTGCGCGAGACAAACAGATCTGTATTTCCCATTCCGATATGCCCATCGCTACAGAAATAGAATGTTTGGTTGTCGAAATGAATGAAAGGTGAGGCTTCCTTGCCAAGGGTGTTGATGTTATCCGGCATTTTGCGGGCTTTCGACCAACCACCCTCTGCCTTTCTCGTACTGAAGTAAATATCGCTTTGACCGGGCTCACGTTTATTGGCTCGAATGAAGTACAAGGTTTGCCCGTCTGGTGAAATACTGGGCTGTGTTTCCCAATTGACTGAGTTGATGCTGTCACCCATATTAACGGCCCGAGACCAACGGCCATCGTCTGTGCGAAAGGCGGTGTAGAGATCACAGCTGCCTTTGCCTTCAGATCGGTTACAGCCCACAAATATGAGCTGCATCCCATCTGCGGTAACGCATTGGGCTCCTTCGTTCAATTCTGTATTGAGTTGGCCTGGAAGTGGCATCGCCTGCGACCAACCAGCCGTTGTTTGTTCAGAAAAGTAGAAATCCTCGTCGCGTCTGTTCCCTTCTAGATTCCGATATGTAAACACCAAGGTTTGTCCATCTGCTGATATAGCCGGAAAGTACTCCATCGCAGAACTATTCACCCGTGGTCCGAGGTTCTCCGGATGAATATCACTGGGGTTCTTCAGCGCCTCAATGGCAAAAAGGCAATTGAGAATTGCCGCATTGGCAGCTTCCAAATAAACCACTTTGGCCTCTTCATGCTGCGTATACAGTTCCAAGAATTCGAGGGCACGCTCATATTCCCCAGCTCGGTAATTGATCATTCCAATCTGAAAAGCGATATAGGCTTTTTGGCTCGCCGCCCAGGCTTTGTCTAAATACAAATTCGCTTGCTCTATATTCTTGCGTTCCTCCCAGATTTGAGCGGCCATGAGGGCAGGATCTGGAAAAGTATCGTCACGATTGATGGCCTTGTCGAGCAGTGAAAGCGAGCGTTCAATATTTCCAGCTGCAAAGGCTGAACGGGCTTCATTGAAGTATTTGCGTGCCTTCTTGTCTTGTCCACACAATTGGAAAGTCAACAAAAAAGCACAGAAGATGAAGGAGAAACGCATCAAGGGATACCGAGGTATTTATGGGTTTGTAGCGAAACACGCCATTGCGGATTGGCCATGACGTACTCGCTGATCATGGGCATCACTTGCTCACGTCTGCTCCATTCTGGTTGGAGGAAAAGCACGCAGTCTTTGTGTACTTTGGCGGCGTGTTCTTCCGCCCAAAGCAAGTCATTTCTATTGTAAACAACCACTTTTAACTCATGTGCTCTGGGGTAGGCGGAGGGATGAGGAGGTGCCGTTTTCTTTGGGGAGAGACAAACCCATTCCCAATCGCCACTAAAGGCATAGGCCCCACTTGTTTCGAGATGCACCCCTCTGCCTGAAGCATGCAGCGCATCAGTTAGTGGCTGCATATTCCAAGTGAGCGGTTCTCCTCCTGTAACCACCACTGTTTGTGCGATCTCCTGAACGCCTTGTACTATTTCTTCAATAGCCGTTACCGGATGCAAATTGGCATTCCAGCTTTCTTTCACATCACACCAATGGCAACCTACGTCACAACCGCCAATACGCACGAAATGGGCTGCCTTGCCGGTGTGAAATCCTTCGCCTTGAATGGTGTAGAAAGATTCCATCAAAGGAAGCCACTTCCCTTGCTCAACAAGGGCTTTATCTTCAGCTTGGGTAGCTAGTTTGGCCATAGATCAAAGGTAGAACGCAAACATCCTACCTATCGTTTGTCGAGTTGTGCAAAAGAAAAGCCGCCCCCTTTTGAGGAGACGGCTGAAGAAGCTGTTCAATCAATTTACTTTTTGTCGGCTGCGCCTTCTCCGTCTTTCTTCATGGTGTCTACCATTACAGGAGAGGCCACAAAGAGTGAAGAATACGTACCTACAATAATACCCACCAACATGGCGAACATGAAACCGCGAATGGTATCGCCACCCCAGATGAAGATTACCAACATAACCACCAAGGTAGTCATAGAGGTATTGAGGGTACGACTCAAGGTTTGGTTCAAGGCCTCGTTGACCATAGGCACCAAATCTTTTCGCTTGTGATGGGTTTGAATGTACTCGCGAATGCGGTCGAATACCACCACCGTATCGTTCAAAGAATAACCGATTACGGTAAGAATGGCTGCAATGAACGCTTGGTCAATTTCCATGCTGAAGGGCAAGAAGCCATGACCGATGGAGAAAATGCTCAATACGATGAGCACGTCATGGGTAGTGGCTGCTACAGCGCCCAATGAGAACTGCCAGCGACTGAAACGAATGAGGATGTACAAGAAGATGATCACCAAAGAGAACACCACCGCCCACAGAGCAGATTTCTTGATATCATCGGCAATGGTAGGCCCTACTTGACGCTCAGACATAAGCCCGTGGTCGTTGTCTGCATTGTAGAAAGACTCTTGACTGGGCACATCTACAAAGAAAGAGCTACAAGCAGTGTAGAGCTTGTTTTTGATTTCATCTTCAACTTCTACCCCTGTTTCGCTGATGCGGTACTTGGTGGTGATAACCACTTGGTTATTGGTACCGATGGTTTTTACCTCTGGTACGATCTTCTTACCATCTTCATCAACGAATTCTTCGCCTAAAACAGTGGCCAAATCTTGGGTGCTCACCGCTTGATCAAAGCGCACTTGATAGGTTCTTCCACCTACAAAATCCACCCCGTAATTCAGTCCGCGAGTGAAAAGCGAAACAATACCTAGGGTGATGATGATGCCACTGATGGTATAGGCCATCTTGCGTTTGCCCAGGAAGTCAATGTTCACATTGCGGAACCATCCTTCGGTCATTTTGCTGGCGAACTTCACCGTGTGCTTGCCGTCTAAGCGCCATTCCATGACCAAACGGGTGATGAAAATAGCGGTGAAGAGCGAAGTGAGGATACCGATGATCAAAGTAGTAGCGAAACCACGGATTGGACCTGTGCCGAAAGAGTACAGAATAATACCAGTTAACAAGGTGGTTACGTTGGCATCGATGATGGAGCTCAAGGCGTTTTTGTAACCATCTGCAATGGCCAAGCGGAGTCCTTTACCATGGTGCAACTCTTCACGAATACGTTCGTAGATCAGTACGTTGGCATCTACAGACATACCAATGGTCAAAACAATACCAGCAATACCAGGAAGGGTTAGTACGGCACCTAGAGAAGCTAACACTCCGAATATGAAGAACATATTCACCAAGAGGGCCACGTTGGAAATTACACCTGCTTGGTTGTAGTAGAAAATCATGTAGAGCAGTACCAAAGCCATCGCCACTACAAACGACCACAAACCCGCGTTGATAGCTTCGCGACCCAGTGATGGACCAACGATGTCTGCCTGAATGATACGCGCTGGAGCAGGAAGCTTACCTGCTTTTAAGATGTTGGCTAAGTCTTGTGCCTCTTCAATTGTGAAGTTGCCGAAGATTTGGGTATTACCGCCAGCGATTTCACTCTGAACGCGAGGATAGGAGTAAGCCAAACCATCGAGTACTACCGCTACGGAGCGCTTGGGCTCTTGTTGAGAAGCTTCGCGTGTGATCTCTTGCCACTTGCGCGCTCCAACCGCATTCATTTGCATGCGTACAATAGGAGAGTTGCGCTCATCAAAATCTTGGGCAGCGTCTACCACTACATCACCAGCTAAGTCTGGAGTGCCTTCGCGATTGCTCTTAACCGCTAAAAGATCTAAGGCTTCAGAACCTTCTACCCGTGGTTTGGCGGTCCAGATGAAACGCACATAACGCATAGAAGAAGGCAGTAAGGCGCGCACCTGAGGCATGCGCAAGTATTGATTGACCTTACCGGTATCTTTCACCATAACAGTGCCCACAATAGGACCTTGGCCTACTTGGTTGTTCTGGAAGTCGTAGTTCGGGTAAAGAATTTCGAAAAGTGGATTGAACCCACCGAGGCTGTCGGCGATTGATTCTTCACCGCTTCCTGCGAGCAAAGAATCGATAGATGACTCGGCTTGGTTGCTGTCGCCTCCCTCTGCTACCTCTTCCACTGCATCTACTGCGATGTCTTCAACAGCAGCCACTTCTGTAGCCGCTTGTTTTTTATTCTCGCGAGGATTGGGAACGATGGTTTTCAAACGTTCGTTGGCTGCATTGAGGAAGTTGAGCAGTTCAGCACCCTCATACAAGCGCCAGAACTCCAGCTCAGCCGTGCTTTGCAATAGCTTTTTCACGCGGTCTGGATCTTTTACACCTGGCAGCTCGATGAGAATGCGGCCGGTATTTTCCAAACGCTGGATGTTGGGTTGTACAACGCCGAACTGGTCGATACGAGCGCGGAGAACGGTATACACGTTTTCTACTGCTGCATCTACTTGCTTGCGCAATTCGCCTTTCACCTCTTCATCTTCGGCACTGAAACCGATGATATCATTCATCTCCTTGGTACCGAAGATGGCCGGATCACTCATTTTGATGCCTTCGCCATTGGCTTTGGCGAACTCAACGAAGAAGTTTTCGAGATAGCTCTCTTGGCTATTGCCTTGTGCCTTGTCTGTGTTTGCAATGGCTTGTACAAATACCGGATGACGACTGTCATTGGCCAATGACCGAAGGATGTCTTTTACAGACACTTCGAGGATCACGTTCATACCACCACGCAAGTCAAGACCTAGATTGATCTCTTTTTCTTTGACTTGTGCGTAGGTGAATTGCTCCACAAAGATGTTGTACACCTCTTGGGTGGACATGCTGTCGAGGTAGGCCTTTTCCCGTGCTGCATCGCCATTGGCGGCATCACGTGCATCGCTCTCTACACCACGGGTGACCCAGGTGAAAGACAATTGGTAAAGGCATGCCAGTGCAAAGAGAATGGCAAAGAGCCGGATAACGCCCTTATTCTGCATTATTTACCGCTTTAGGTAAGGGATTTTCATGAACGGGCAAATATAGAAGCTTCGCGTTATCACCAAGCCCCTTTTCCCAACACAAATTAAAAAGCTTGTTTTAGGCAGGAAACATCTTGCCCGGATTGAGAATTCCATGGGGATCAAAGCTCTGTTTGATGGCCTTTTGCACGTTTAAAGCCGCCGGAACAAATGCGATGTCCATGTAGTTCTTCTGCACCCAACCGATGCCATGTTCGCCACTTATGGTGCCTCCGAGAGACACACAAAGCGCAAAAATTTCGCGTATTCCGTGCGTGAGTTCGTTTTCCCAAGCATGGTCGCTCATATCTCCTTTCAGAATATTCACATGCAAATTGCCATCGCCTGCATGTCCGTAACAAACGCTTTTAAATCCGTATTTCTTCCCAATTTCCTTCACCCCTTTGAGTAGTTGAGGTAAATGGGCCCGAGGCACTACGGTATCTTCTTCTTTATAAATAGAGTGCGATTTTACAGCCTCGCCTACTCGTCTTCGCAGACTCCACAGCGCTTGTTGTTCTTTTTCACTCTCGGCAAAAAGCACCTCTTTGGCGCCAAAGCCCTCTACGATGCGATGAATTCGCTCGCAATCTTCAAAGAGCGCCTCTACCCGATCGCCATCCACCTCAATAAGCAGATGCGCTTCAATATCCGCATCGGTAGGTACTGGGGCGTTTGGAACAAACTTCAAGGTGTAGTCAATGGCATCGCGCTCCATGAATTCCAAGCCACTTGGGGTGATGCCTTCGCGAAAAATTTCAGAAACACAGGCGCAGGCGTTTTCAGCTGAAGGAAAAGGCGCCAACATCAGCATCTTGTGCTTGGGATAAGGAATGAGCTTAAAAACGGCCTTGGTGATGATGCCCAAAGTACCCTCACTTCCCACCATTAACTGGGTGAGATTGTACCCGGTAGAGTTTTTCAAGGTATTGGCGCCCGTCCAAATGACTTCTCCATTGGGAAGTACCACTTCCAAATTGAGTACATAGGCATTGGTCACCCCATATTTAACCGCTTTTGGACCACCGGCATTCAAGGCCAGATTTCCTCCTAGAAAAGAGCTTCCCCAACTTGAAGGATCAGGGGGATAAAACAATCCCTTCTCCTTACAAGCTTCATGAAAAACCTGATTAATCACCCCCGGCTCAGCCGTTGCTTGCAGATTGTCTTCGTCAATTTGGAGGATTTTATTGAATCGCTCCATGCTCAAACAGATGCCGCCGTGTACGGCCAGTGCCGCACCACTGAGGCCAGTTCCCGCTCCACGAACAGTCACTGGAACTCTTTTTTGATTGCACCAGCGCATGATGGCGCTGATTTCTTCTACCGTTGAAGGAATGAGTACCAATTCAGGAGGAAATTGCAGGTCTTCTGTGTAGTCGTGACCATAATGGTTCAAACTCTCTTCATCGAGTTTAAACACCGCTTGTGGAAGCAACTCCCGTAGTTCTTCCACCCATTGCAAGCTGAGGCGAGGGTATTCCATGGCGCGAAATTATCCAAGGGAAGAAGTAGAAGCCACTTGTTCCTAAGAAGTTGTACACCAAAAATGGGTTGTATAAATTAGACCAAGCCCTTCAATAAGCTGTTTATGTTGTACGTACTCATTGGCATCGGACTGCTCATCACTGCCCTCGCTTTTATTTTAACAGAGAAAAATGCGCCTGTGCTTTTGTCGGGTTACAACACCATGAGCAAAGAAGAACAGGCCAACTACCCGCTTGGTGATTTCTTGAAGCTATACAAGCGCTTTCACTTGGTGCTTGGCTTGAGCATGATTGTTCTAGGAATAGCGCTAAGGGCCGTATGGGGAGACAACGCCATGGGCTTGGTTCTGGCCCTCTATCCTTTGCTTGGTTACCTCTACTTTATGTTTCGCGTGCAACAGCTCGCACCGCAACAGAACAGCTCAGGCATGAAAATAGGAGTTGGCGTACTGATCTTTACTACGCTCTTGGTGATGGTGATGTTGTGGATGGGCTTTAAACCAATTGAGGTGGTGTTACAGGAAGATCATTTGGCTTTAAAAGGGATGTATGGAAAGACCATTCCTTTGAGTGAAGTGGTGGCCGTAAGTATTGAAGATCATCTTCCTGAAATACAATACAAGACCAATGGCTATGCAATGGGTAAAATTGCCAAAGGCTACTTTAAAACTGTGGATGGGGAAAAAGTGCGGTTGTTGGTGGATGAAGAATCAGAACGATATGTGTGCATCACTTCAAAAGACGGAATTCGCACTTTTCTAGGGCAAACGCACAGCCAAGCTGATGAGCTGTATGCTCAGTTGGTGGATCATTTGGAAGTGGAAGGGCGTTAGGA
>CAZDPF010000032.1:0-13384 GCA_964507215.1 uncultured Chryseobacterium sp.
GATTCATCTCTCTAATCTGATCAGGTTGTATCTATTGGCCATATTAAAGGTTGATTTCGAAGGCCAGTATTTTCATTTTTTCCATAAGTATGGATTTACCGCAGTGATATACCTCTCAGTTTTTCTCCTTTGGTATGTGTGGGTGCAATTCTTGGTAAAACCATCGGCGCATAAAAATGCCCAAGATGCAGTGGCTTAAAACACCTAGGTCTTGGCCCCATATTTTCACAGGGGCTCTCGGACTGGTTTTGGTGTATGTTTTTCAAGATCACCTCAATTTGTACAATGCCCTCTTTGGAGATGGGCATTGGAAGATGCCCTACGTTGGAACAGATTATTTAGCAGAAGGACAAGAATGGCCATTTGTTGTCAATAAAATCTTTCGGTATTTGCTGAACGATCTTTTCTCGATTGCCATCATCCACGGGTTTTTCTTAAAGAAAAGTTAGACCCGCTTTGCATGTGTGTTACTGGCCTTGGGTCTTTTGTTCTTACGTCCTTTGTATTTCTACTTTTATCTTTCAGCAATTCCTGGTTTGAGTTCGATGGTGAGTCATCTCCACCGAGTGGTATTAAATCCGGTGTTGATGATGCTCTTGATCCCCGCCTTGTGGTATCAAGAACAACAACAGAAATGAACCACCTTTCATGATTGAGCTTAGGGGAATTCGAAAGAGCTACAGCATTGGCCAGCGTCAATTGCCTGTTCTGAAAGGAATTGATATGAAGGTGGAAGAAGGGGAATTCGTGAGTATCATGGGTTCTTCAGGCTCCGGCAAAAGCACTTTGCTCAATATCTTAGGTCTCTTAGATGCCCATGATGAAGGAGAATACTGGCTGGCTGGACAGCAAATTCAGCAGTTGACGGAGAAGAAAGCAGCGCAGTACCGAAATCGATTTCTGGGATTTGTATTTCAATCCTTCCACCTTATTCCATTTAAAACGGCAGTTGAGAATGTGGCCTTGCCGCTCTATTACCAAAAAGTACCCAGAAAGAAACGCACTGATCGCGCAATGGACTTGCTGGCTCAGGTGGGCTTGGCCGACTGGGCAGATCACCTTCCTTCAGAAATGTCGGGTGGCCAAAAGCAAAGAGTGGCTATCGCTCGTTCGTTGATTACCCAACCGAAGGTCTTGTTGGCCGATGAGCCTACGGGTGCATTAGACAGCAAGACTTCAGAAGAAGTGATGGACTTGCTCAGCGGAATCAACAAGCAAGGAATGACCATCCTCATCGTAACCCATGAAAAAGAAGTGGCAGATGCTACCCATCGCGTAATTCGATTACGTGACGGATTGATTGCCAACGAGCTCCATGTTTGATCGCGATAGCTGGCAAGAAATAGCAGAAACGCTGCGCAAGAACAAGCTGCGGAGCATGCTCACTGGCTTTAGTGTAGCCTGGGGAATATTTATGCTCATCATTCTGTTGGGAAGCGGAAAAGGCTTGAATAATGGCGTCCAAGGGATGTTCATGGATGACAACTTCAATAGTTTTTTTATTCGACGAGACGTGACCAGCCTGCCCTACAAGGGAATGAATGCCGGAAGACGTATTCAATTCAACAATGAAGACTATGCAGCATTGGCTTCTTTATATCCTGAAGTTTCACATTCTACAGCACGATACATGCGCTGGGATATTGAAGCAGTATACGGCAAAGAATCAGGTAGATTCAGTTTGCGAGCCGTACACCCTGATCATGTCTACCTAGAGAATTCAAAGATTAAAGAAGGTCGTTTTATCAATGAAAAAGACCTGCAAGATTTTAGAAAAGTGGCCTGCATTGGCGCCTTTACAGCTGAGCAATTATTCAAAGAGCAAAATCCTATTGGCGAATATATCAGAGTAGATGGGGTGAATTTTCGAATAGTAGGCGTTTTTACTGACGAGGGAGGACAGGGAGAAGAATCAGTCATTTACACACCAGTAACTACCGCCCAGCGTTTGTTTGGTGCAGGGGAAGAGGTGCATATGGTGCTTCTTGCAGTCAATCCTGAGGTGCCTTTCTCGAGAATGAAGGAGATGAGGCAAGAAATAAAAGCCGAACTCGCCAGAAGAAAACAATTCGATCCCGATGACGAGCGTGCTGTTTCTGTGAGAAATATGAGGGAGGAAGTAGAGCACTTTCAAAGCATTCTCGATGGCATCCGCTTGTTTATTTGGGTAATCGGAATAGGGACCTTGATTGCTGGCATCGTTGGTGTTTCTAACATCATGGTAATCACCGTAAAAGAGCGAACCAAAGAAATTGGAATCCGCAAAGCCCTAGGTGCCACTCCTTCTTCTATAGTGGGTCTCATCTTGCAAGAATCCATTTTCATCACCACGGTGGCCGGCTACATTGGACTGGTCTTAGGAGTGGCATTACTAGAGGCGCTAGGACCAGTAATCGATACGCCTTATTTCAGAAGGCCCGAAGTAGATATGAATGTGGCCATCAGTGCAACCATCTTGTTGATTCTCGGTGGCGCTATTGCTGGCTATATTCCAGCCCGAAGAGCCGCTTCCATTCGTCCTGTTGAAGCTTTAAAGGATGAATAATGTGGGATAGAGATCAGTGGCAGGAAATAGCCCAAACCTTAAGCGCCAATAAAACCAGAACCTTCCTCACCGCATTTGGTGTTTTTTGGGGCATCTTCATGATGATCATCATGATGGGTTCAGGAAATGGTCTTCGCAATGGTGTTCAGCGCGATATGGGCAGCATGGCCGTGAATTCAGTGGTCATGTGGACAAGAGCTACTGGCATGCCCTATCAAGGCTTGCCCAAAGGAAGGCGCTATAATTTCCGCAATGCCGATATGGAGGCCATTGAACAGAATGTTCCTGCGGTTGAATTGATCTCGCCAAGAAATAACCTCGGTGGCTGGCGTGGAGCCAACAACGTCATCCGCGGCATGCGCTCAGGGGCATTTACCATCTATGGCGATCACCCCCAGTATTTTACCATTAATCCTTTAATGTTGGTGGATGGCAGGCTCATCAACGAGAAAGACATCCTGGAGAAGCGAAAAGTATGCATCATTGGAACGCGGGTGGTGGAGATGCTCTTTGAAAAAGGGGAGGAGCCCATTGGGGAAAGCATACAGGTAAACGGCGTATATTTTATGGTGGTGGGCGTAATTCGCTCACGCAACCAAGGAGAGAATGGTGATGAAGAGAACCAATCGATTTTCATTCCTTTCACTACTTTCCAAAAAGCCTTCAATTATGGAGACATTGTGGGCTGGTTTGCTTTTACTGCCGCGGCCGATGTGAAGGCAACGGATGCGGAAGAACAGGTAAAAACCGTTCTGCGCCAAAGGCACAAGATTCATCCAGAAGATGAATGGGCATTTGGGAGTTGGAACCGAGAAGAAGATTTCACCGAAGTAATGGACCTGTTTTTCGGCATCAATGCACTATCATTTGTGGTAGGCTTTTTTACCTTGCTCGCTGGGGCCATTGGGGTAAGCAACATCATGTTGGTGATGGTGAAGGAAAGAACCCAAGAGTTTGGCATCCGCAGGGCTTTGGGCGCTACGCCCACCCATATCTTCGTTCAAATCATATTGGAATCGGCTGTACTCACCATTTTGGCCGGAATTTTAGGCGTGATCAGTGGGGTTTGGCTATTAGAATTCCTCAATCAACAAATTGAAAATAGTGGAGGTGGAGGTTCCTTCACCCAACCAGGGGTAGACATTGGGCTGGTTCTGATGGCCTTGCTCATTCTCATCTCCGTTGGCCTCTTAGCAGGCATCATCCCAGCGAGAAGAGCCATCAAAGTACGCCCTATTACCGCCTTAAGAGACGAATAAACAACCACAATGAAAAAAATACTGCCTTATCTCCTTGGTTTACTGATTCTTTCGGGAATTGGTTATACCCTGTATTTCCTCTACGCAAAGTCGCAAGAGAAGCCCGTGGTATATGCTACTGAAAAGCCTGATAAACGAGACATCGTCAATAAAACATTAGCAACAGGTGCCATCGAACCAAGAGAAGAGGTAGATATCAAACCCCAGGTTTCTGGTATTATCAACGAGCTCTTTGTAGAACCCGGCGATGAAGTGCAAGTAGGAGACCCCATCGCCCGCATTCAAGTGATTCCCAATATGGCCAGCTTGAATGCTGCTCAGAACAGGGTAGAGCGCGCCCAATTGGAATTGCAGAATGCTGAAATCAACTACCAACGGAATAAAGCCCTTTTTGACAAGGGGGCACTTTCAGAATTGGATTTCAGAGACATTGAATTGCGCTACCAGAATGCCAAAGTGGAGCTGCAAAATGCCAAAGACAATCTTGATATTGTAAAAGAAGGTGCTACCAAAGGTTCAGGAAAAGAGGCCATTACCTTAGTGAAAGCCACCACCAAAGGCATGGTTTTACAAGTGCCGGTAAAAGTGGGCAACCAAGTAATTGAGTCCAATAACTTCAATGATGGCACTACCATAGCCACGGTGGCTGATATGCGAGACATGATCTTTTTGGGCAAAATAGATGAAAGTGAGGTGGGGAGAATTGAGGTTGGAATGCCATTGGTGCTTACCATTGGGGCCATTTCCAATACCACTTACCAGGCCACCTTGGAATACATTTCGCCCAAGGGAATTTTAGAAAATGGAGCCATTCAGTTCGAAATCAAAGCCAATGTGCAACTAGAAGAGGGAAGCTTTCTACGCGCTGGTTATTCGGCCAATGCCGATATTGTTCTCGACCAGCGAGTGCAAGTGCTTGCCATCAATGAAAAGCTGCTGCAGTTTGACAACGATTCCCCTTTTGTTGAAGTGGCCTTATCTGACCAGCAGTTTGAACGCAGGGCTGTTAAGCTGGGATTATCCGATGGCCTTTATGTAGAAGTTTTGGAGGGTATATCAGCCGATGATGAAGTGAAAATTTGGAATCAGCCAGGGAAATAAGTACCTGATTTATTGGTTCCTCGGATGATATTGCAGTATTACATCGCGCAAATGCGCTTTGTCTAAATGGGTATAAATCTCGGTGGTCAGAATGCTTTCATGTCCAAGAAGCTCCTGCACCACCCTCAAATCTGCACCGTTCTGCACCAAATGCGTAGCGAAGGAGTGGCGAAAAGTGTGCGGACTAACATTCTTCCGAATACCTGCCGCATCTGCTAGTTTCTTCACCAATTGAAAAACGCTCACTCTGCTAAGCTTTCCACCACTTTGATTGAGGAAAACCAAATGCTTGGCCGCAGGCTGTTGTGGGTAGTGAACACGTACCTCTTCCAAATAGATTTGGAGATGATGAATGACCTCTTCGTGAAGCGGAACCAAACGTTGTTTATTGCCTTTTCCAGTGACCCTGAGAAAGGCTTCTTGTAGATATACATTGTTGATTTCAAGATGAGTAAGCTCGCTCACTCGCAAGCCACAGGCATAGAGGGTTTCAATGATGGCCCGGTTTCGATGGCCTTCAGGCTTGCTCATATCAATACAAGCCATCATCTGTTCAATTTCCTCGAAACGCAATACTTCAGGTAAATACTGTCCGAGTTTGGGCAACTCCAACAGGGCAGAAGGGTCTTCTTCAATTATTTTTTCCAGCTGTAGGTAACCGAAGAAAGATCGCCAAGAAGAAATCATCCGGGCAATGCTCCGATGACTGCTTCCTTCTATATGTCTCGCCTCAATGCATTTTTCAAGATCTTGGGTACGCAAATGACTGGGAAGTGATTCTTTGTCTTCGCCAAACTTTCTCAAAATGCGGAAATCGCGCACATAAGCTTGTACGCTATTCGGAGACAGGCCACGCTCAATGGCTAAATAATTCTTGAATTCTTTTTCTGCCTGCTGCCAGTTCATCCCTCAATTACATCCTATCAGTCTAAAATAGTCGAACAACACTTGCTCCGCTCTTTTTCGTTCATCTTCGGTGACAAGCAAAGGAATTGATTCTTCCTGAGAGCGCACAAGCACCGTTTGATGGTTCAAGACCGCGGTGTAAATAGACTGGGTTATTCGCCAATAATCTTCAGAATCAGCTGTATCTGTAGTCAATTGCAAGCTACCCACTTCAAAGGTCAACGGATACAGGCTACTGTCTGTTACAAAAGGCCTGATGTGCCACTCTCCCATCAAGGGCATCTCCACCAAGAGAAACTGCAATGGATCTGATTCTGCTTTCTTAAAACGATGAAGAATAAACTGATCAGCAATCACTTGCTTGCGGTAGAAGTACGAGCGAAGATTCTGAAAAAACACCCCATCTGAAGCGCCCACTTGAAATTGGGGATCTTGGCAACTCGATGGCCGAGGAGCCGGCGCGTACACCAAACAAAGCAGCACCAATGCCAAAAGAAAAAGGAGCAAGAATCGAGAAAGTGTCATTTCAGGCAAAACGGTTCTTTTTCTCATGATTGGCTCAAGCAAAACTGCTATTGAATTCGGTATTTTCGATTTTGATAAAACGCCTAAACCATGAAATGGATCATCAGCGCTCTTTTAGCCGGGTTCTCCTTTATAACACTCCAAGCCCAAGAATCGGTTTTTCAGAAAGAATTGCTTGACCAGTACTTCCAGAAGATCAATGAAGCAGAGCAATGCATGCTCTCAGTGGCCATTCATCAAAACGGAGTGGAGCTATACACTCGTGCCATCGGTTGGAGTGATCTTGAGGGAGAAAAATTGGCCAACACATCAACCCGTTACCGAATTGGTTCTATCAGCAAGACGTTTACAGCCGTTCTGGTCTTGCAGCAAGTGGAAGCAGGGAAATTGCGTTTAGATCAGAAGCTGGCTGATTTCTTCCCAGATTTTCAGAACGCCCACCTCATCACCATTGAACACCTATTGCGCCACAGAAGCGGATTGCACAATTTCACCAATGATGCGCTTTATGAAACCTATAATGAAGCGGCGCAATCAAGAGAGGATATGTTGTCTGTATTCCGTCCTATGCCCATTGATTTTCAGCCTGATGAAACCGCCAAATACTCGAATACCAACTATGTGCTGTTGAGCTATATTTTGGAAGATGTTTCCGGAAAATCTTATGGGGAATTGTTGGAGAAAAAGATCATCAAACCCTTGAAGCTCAAGCAAACAAAGTTCTCCTACGGCGTAGATAAATCTGCCAATGAAGCCTGGTCATATCAAGCTTTGGGCGTGTGGACAGCCCACGGAATGACCCACGGTACAGTTCCGATGGGGGCAGGTGCCTTGCAATCTACCCCATCCGATCTCAACAAATTTTACCGCGCACTATTTCAAGGCGAACTGCTTCAACAGAGCACCTTAGACCAAATGATCCACTTGGTAGACGGATATGGCATGGGGATTTTCACTTTTCCTTACTATGAGAACGAGGCGTACGGACATACGGGTGGCATAGACGCTTATAGCTCAATGAGCGGCTATTTTCAACAGCAAGATTTGGCAGTAAGTGCCACCAGTAACGGGTGCAAAATGTCGTTGAACGATATCATGATCAAAATGCTGGATGCCAGCTTTGGGAAGACTTTTGAAATTCCAGAGTTTGCGCCCTCTTATCAACACACCATGGAAGAATTGACCAGCATGACAGGATCGTATGGTCATCCCATGCTGCCCTTCAAAATCATAATAAGTGTGAAAGGACAGGCCCTCATGGCAACAGCAGCCGGCCAGCCGGCCTTTCCACTCGCTTGCGAAGCACCCTATTCTTTCGCTTATGATCAGGCAGGCATCAAGATTCAGTTTGAGCCGGAAAACAACAAAATGATCTTTGAGCAAGGTCAGCGTTTAGAGATGACCCGCGATTGAACAAGCAAATGGCTTAAAATAAAACAGGCGCTCAACGTACTTTCGCGCCATGAAATGTGGTATCGTAGGATTGCCCAATGTTGGCAAATCCACTCTCTTCAACTGTCTTTCCAATGCCAAGGCCCAAGCGGCCAATTTCCCCTTCTGCACCATTGAGCCCAATTTGGGTACGGTGAATGTGCCCGATCCGCGATTGCCGGCCCTCGAAAAGCTGGTGAATCCTGAACGCGTGGTGCCTGCAACGGTTGAAATTGTAGACATCGCTGGTTTGGTAAAAGGAGCGAGCAAAGGAGAAGGTTTAGGCAATCAGTTCTTGGGTAACATCCGTGAAACCAATGCCATCTTGCATGTTCTCCGTTGCTTCGACAACGACAACGTGACCCATGTTGATGGTTCTATCAATCCCATTCGCGACAAAGAGACCATTGACTTTGAGCTTCAGATCAAGGATTTGGAAACGCTGGAAAAGCGCATAGACAAAGTGAAAAAGGCTTCCAAAGCCGGGAATAAAGAGGCCTTAAAAGAGCTCGAACTCTTGGAGCGTTGCAAGAAGCATTTGGAGCTGGGCAAGAATATGCGAGCCATGGACCTTACCGAATGGGAACACCAGATGGTAGAGGATATGCAACTGCTTACCTTCAAGCCAGTGCTTTATGTCTGCAACGTGGATGAAGCCAGTGCCAAATCTGGAAATGCGCACGTTGAACGGGTGAAGGAAGCCATAGCCGATGAAGAAGCCGGTATGATCATGCTGGCGGTGGCTACTGAAGCAGACATCACTGAGCTGGAGAGCTTTGAAGAAAAACAGATGTTCTTAGAAGAGATTGGCTTAGAAGAACCTGGGGTCAATCGTCTGATTCGAGCGGCCTACGAGCTGCTACATCTTCAAACCTATTTCACCGCCGGTGTGAAAGAGGTGCGGGCTTGGACCATTCCGGTGGGGGCCAAAGCACCCGAAGCCGCAGGCGTGATCCACTCTGATTTTGAGAAGGGCTTTATTCGCGCCGAAGTAATTGGCTTTGAAGACTATGTAAAATATGGCTCTGAAGCAGCCGTTCGCGATGCCGGCAAGTTGCGGGTAGAAGGCAAAGAGTATGTGGTAAAAGATGGGGATGTGATGCACTTCCGCTTTAATGTCTAAGCACTTCACAGTAAAAGCGTTATAAAGGTTGGAGCGATGATGAACAAGCAGCAAATTTTAGATACACTCAACCAATGGGGGAGTGAAACTTTGATGAAAACGCTTGACATCCGCTACACTGACGTAGGCGACGATTGGCTGGAGGCCGAAATGCCGGTTACCCCTAAGGTGCATCAGCCTTTGGGACTTCTTCATGGGGGTGCTTCTGCTGCACTCGCCGAAAGCGTGGCCAGCGCGGGCTCAGCCTTGCACATCAACAGAGAGAAGCAAGCCGCCTTGGGAATCGAAATTCAGGCTACCCACCTCAAAAGTATGCGTGAAGGCAAAGTGATTGCCCGGGCAAATTTGTTACACAAAGGGCGCAGTCTGCATCTTTGGGAAATAGATATCAGAAGTGAAAAGGGCGAGCGCGTGGCGCATTGCAAACTCACTACCATGATAATCCCCCGTCGCGACAAAGGCCATGCAGGCGGATAAAAGAAATTTTGGGCTCGACCTCATTCGCAGCCTGGCCATTTTCTTTGTGGTAGTGACCCACAGCCAACGCCATGTGCGCGTGGTTGACCCAGACTTTCGGATGTACACCAAGATAGACGGCGTAACGCTTTTCTTCGTGTTGAGTGGGTTTTTGATCGGACAAATCATTTTCAGAGCCATCCGAAGTCAAGAAATCAACTCGCTTTATCGCTTCTACAATCGCAGGTGGTGGAGAACCCTCCCGAATTATTATTTCTTTTTCTTTCTCCACATTGTTTTTTACTTCCTCTTTGGCATAGGTGATAACATCGATTGGCGCGGACTGTTATTTATGCAAAATCTGCTGGCGCCTCCCACTGGTTTTTTCAGAGAATCTTGGAGTTTGGCCGTAGAAGAGTGGTTCTATCTCATTTTTCCGGCTTTTTGGTGGATTTGGATAAGCTTGACGAAAAAGGTCCGGCTCCATCATTTTGCCCTTTACACTGCGCTCATGCTGGTGCTCGCCTGGAGCTATAAGGCTTGGTATTTTTCGCATCACCTCGTAGAAGATGTAGAAATTCATGCCCGCTTGCCCGTAGTTTTTCGCTTCAGCTCTATTCTCTATGGGGTGTGCCTGAGTATAGTGTTTATGCTGAGAAAGTCTTGGTTTCAAAGAGGTTGGCCTTGGCTGCTTGGCGCATTGGCCGTGTGGGCGTTTGGCGAATGGTTCTTCCCCCAAATGGAGCCACCTTTTAAGAGTATTTGGAAGTTTGAGTTCAAAAGCTTTCTGGCTGCGCTCTTTATAGCCGCTGCTTTTTCGCTTCCAACACCGAACATCCGATTGACCCATTGGGTTAACCGTATCAGTGTGTATTCGTACTCCATTTACCTCATCAACTTGCCGTTCTTGGCCATCTGGCGCTGGTTGATCATTGATAAATTGGGAGTGGAAAACTGGTGGGGAATATGGAGCACCCTCTTGCTTGGATGGGCGCTTATTTTCGGACTTTCCGCCCTCACGTATCACCAACTTGAAGCGCCATTGACCAAGCGAAGAATGGCGGAGAAAAGAGAATAAATTGGCCTTAGACAGAAGAAATAACCGCTTCTTTTTTGCCTGCAGACTTCCAGGAGAATCGGAAGTACAGGTTTTTCGTCCGGCTGCAAAAGCAGAAGACGCAGACGCGCAGTTGGTATACCATAGTTTTAAGAAGTGGGGAATAGATGTTCCCGTTCAACGCAGTGAGGAATCTCTGGCCTCCTTGGCACAAGAAGAATTTGTGGCGC
Source organism: uncultured Chryseobacterium sp. (assembly GCA_964507215.1). Taxonomy (GTDB): domain Bacteria; phylum Bacteroidota; class Bacteroidia; order Flavobacteriales; family Schleiferiaceae; genus RFXV01. The sequence goes on from CAZDPF010000032.1 coordinate 10,634, forward strand.
CTCCTTTTCTCGGTCAAGCGGAATATCGATCAGATTACATCAACACCATAGAACGAATCGTTCGGCAAATTCAAACAGATGATACCCTGGAAAAAGTGGTGCTTTCAAGAATCCACATTGAATCCAGACCGGAAAACTATCGTCCTGATTTGCATTTCCAGGCTTTGACAGAGGCCTATCCCGACCAAGCAGTGCATTGGATTCGTTGGAAAGGCGTGGGAGAATGGATGGGCTCCAGTCCGGAACTGCTCTTGGATATTCAAGGAGATCGTTTGAAAACCATGGCTTTGGCCGGAACCTTGCCCGCCAATAGGGGGGAGTGGAGCGAAAAAGAGCGCATAGAGCAAGAAACAGTTACCCAGTTCATTCGAAAGCAGTTGCTCGATTCTGATTGGGTGATAGAGCGTGAAGATGGACCGAGTGATCGCATCGCGGGTCCTGTTCGCCACTTAGAAACGCGCTTTTACGCCAGCGGACAAAGCAATCCGAGGGATTTGCTCAATCGCTTACATCCCACACCAGCCGTTCTCGGTTGGCCAAGAGAACAGGCACTCAACTGCATTCAGGAAAACGAACCCTACAGCAGAGCCTTTTATACCGGTTATTGGGGCTTAGAACAAGCTGATCATTCGAGCTTTTATGTGAACCTCAGATGCCTTTCTTTGCACGAGCAAGCCGTGGTGTTTTACATGGGCGGCGGATTAAATGCCCATTCAAATCCTGAACGCGAATGGGAAGAAACGGAAGAAAAAAGGTCGGCGGTATTCGCTCACTTCCATGAGGCAAAGCACCAATAAGTTAGGCGTTCACCACAGCATCGCCATTCTCTACCAAAGGGGATTGCGGGAGGTGGTTTGTTCACCCGGATCTAGAAATGCACCGATCATTTTGGCCATTCGGGCATTTCCTGAAATAGAGGTTCGAATGGTGGTAGATGAACGAACGGCAGCTTTCACGGCTTTGGGCATCGCTATGGCCACCGGCAGACCATGCGCCCTTTGTTGCACCTCAGGCAGTGCAGTGGCCAACTATTATCCGGCCGTTACAGAAGCTTTCTATCAGCGCATACCCCTCATTCTACTTACGGCAGATCGCCCCGAAGATCGAATAGACCAAAGAGAAGGGCAGAGCATTCGCCAGAAGGGCTTGTTCCACAATCATATTTTGGATGAACAGCAGATCAACGAGTGGTCAGTTGATCAAGCTGATGACCTACATCAAAGTTGGAACATTTGCACCTCCCAATCAGGTCCCATTCATTGGAATTACCCCTTGTCTGAACCGCTTTATGGGAAGAGCGAGTACCCAGAAATGCAGCCATTTGAACACCACAATGAAGCCATTGCAACAGAAGGAGTGAACTGGTCGTCATTGGCTGAAGAATGGAAGCAATATGGGCGAATACTCTTTATTGTAGGGCAAAATAGCCAAGCAGAAGAGGTAGAGAAAGAGCGTGCCTACTTGCAAGCAGTGCAGCGTTCTTTTCCTCAGGTTGGGCTGTTTTACGAAACGCTTTCCAACCTCAGTGGTATTCCTGGAGTAGCCTGTATTGATCGCTTGGTACTCACCATTCGAGAGCAAGAAGAGGCAGACCTACTGCCTGATCTGGTGGTGAGCTGGGGCGGTGAATGGGTATCGAGAAAGGTGAAGCAATGGTTGGCCAACAACAAGCAATTGCGCCATTGGCATGTTGATCCACTACTTCATCCAGATATTCTTCAGGTGCCCATGCAGAAAGTAATAGGCCATCCAACCCACTTTCTGCAAAAACTGCTGGAGCATTTCTCGCCAAACCTGGAGAGTACTTACGCACAACAATTGCAGCAGGCATCGCAAGAACGCTCCCAATTGTCCTGCGTTACCCAAATTCCTTGGTCAGACCTGAGATTGTTTCAATACTTGTCTGAAAAGTTGCCAGAAAAGCTGCATCTGTTCAATGGTAACAGCAGTGTGGTGCGCTATATACAGCTCTTCGAATGGCCGGCGTCTACTTTTCATTTGGGCAATCGAGGGGTGAGTGGCATCGATGGAATGACGGCAACTGCTCTGGGGTATGCCAGCGCCATAAAGGAGGAGGTGCTGCTGATTTCCGGCGATTTGGCCTTTTTGTACGACAGCAATGCTTTTTGGCAGACCGTGCCACCGAATTTTAAGGTGCTAGTGGTCAATAATGGAGGAGGGGGCATCTTCCGCATTATCGACGGTCCGAGTGAAAGTGGCTGGTTGGAAGAACACTTCGAACAACACCATTCCAGAAAGGCTGAAGAACTGGCCCACCTCTATGGGCTCCCTTACCTTCGTGCACAAAGTGAAGAGGAGCTGAACAAAGTCTTCCATTATTGGCTTTCTCAGGAGGGATGTGGAATTCTGGAGGTATTCACACCTCGTGAAAGCAACAATTTGGTACTCAAACAGTATTTCAAAAAGCTGAAAAATGGCTGAACGCAACTGGCAAACAATTCAAGAATTCAGTGATATCCGCTTTGAATTCTACAAAGGCATTGCGCGGATTACCATCAATAGACCCCAGGTATACAATGCCTTCCGGCCCGAGACCAACATAGAAATGATCAAGGCCATGGACATTGCCCGCGAACGTCAAGATGTTCGGGTGGTGGTGCTCACGGGTGCTGGCGATAAGGCATTCTGCTCTGGTGGCGATCAAAATGTGAAAGGGGTAGGGGGCTATGTAGGAGAAGATGGCGTCCCAAGACTGAACGTACTCGACCTCCACAAGCGCATCCGCTCTTT
>CAZDPF010000032.1:13484-18261 GCA_964507215.1 uncultured Chryseobacterium sp.
CAGGAAGCTTTCGACATGGGAATGGTGAACAAGGTGGTGCCATTGGATCAGCTAGAAGATGAGTATGTAGACTGGGCCGAAACCATCATGCTGCGCAGTCCGTTGGCCGTGCGCATGATCAAAAGAGGCTTGAACGCTGAGCTCGATGGACAGGCAGGCTTAATGGAGTTGGCCGGTGACGCTACTTTGCTTTACTATCTCACAGAAGAGGCGCAAGAGGGGAAGAATGCGTTCTTGGAAAAGCGCGATCCCAATTTTGACCAGTATCCGCAGTTCCCTTGAGTTCGGTTCCGCTGAAGATATGGGTGAAGGCCGCGCGCCTGCGCACCTTACCCTTGGCTTTTGCCTGCATCATTTTAGGCAACTTGCTGGCGGCCAGTCAAGGATTTTTTAATGTTTGGATACTCGTGCTCAGTTTGCTCACCACGCTGCTGTTTCAGGTGTTGAGCAATTTTGCCAATGATTATGGCGATGGAGTCAAAGGAACCGACCAAAATCGCAAAGGCGAAGCCCGTATGGTGGGCAGTGGGGCTATTTCTGAGCAACAGATGAAAACAGCCGTCTATATGCTGGTTTTTCTGTCTTTCCTCTCCTCTACAAGCTTGAGCTATTTTGCTTTGATTTCCTCGGGATGGTCTTGGGTACTGCTGTTTACCGCCCTCGGAGCCTTGGCCATTTTAAGTGCTGTTTTTTATACCGTGGGCGACTCCGCTTATGGCTATCGCGGACTGGGCGATCTATTTGTGCTCCTTTTCTTTGGTTGGGTAGGCGTGGGCGGAAGCTATTTTATTCAAACGGCTGAAATGAACTGGAGCATACTTCTTCCTGGTTCTGCAGTGGGATTGCTGGCTGTTGGCGTGCTCAACTTGAACAATATGCGCGACATCCAAACAGATGCACAGGCGGGTAAGAAAAGTATTCCGGTGCGAATCGGATTGCCCAAAGCGAAAATCTACCATATCGCCTTACTGCTCTTGGCTTTTGATATGGCTTTCATTTATGCCAATGGTCACGGGGGAAATGCCTGGAGGAATCTCTATTGGGTTTGCCTACCCTTGCTGCTATGGAATTTATACTCCGTTTCAAAATCTTGGAAACCAGCTGATTTTGAACCACTGCTGAAGCGCTTGGCCCTGACCACATTGCTTTTTAGCCTAACCTATGGCTTGGGAATCTATTGGTCAATGGGATGAAAGCTGAGTGGAAAAAACACGAACTCGTTTTTAAAAGACCCGCAGGTACTTCCAGAGGAGCTCTACACACAAAACCTTCCTATTTCTTGCGCGTGCAGCATTCCAGCGGCCAAGTGGCCTATGGAGAATGTGCCCTTCTCCCTGGTTTGAGTCCGGATGATCTTCCCCACTACGAAGAGATGCTAACAGCTACTTGTGCTTGGTGGGAAGAAGGAATGGAAGCCATCGCCATACTCGGTCAACTTGCGCATTGGCCAAGCATCCGTTTTGGTTGGGAAATGGTGCTCGCGTCTTTCGGCTTGTTAGACTTGGGCCCATGGCAGCATAACGCTTTTGAGGAAGGTCAAGCAGGTTTGCCCATCAATGGATTGATTTGGATGGGGACATTTGATTTCCAGCAAGCCCAACTGCATCAGCTGTTAGAGAAGGGATTCGATTGCGTGAAATTCAAAATCGGGCGAGATTACTTCTCCGGTGGAAGGGCTTTGCTAGAGGAAGCGCGGCATTTACGTCCTTCTTTAGAGATCCGTGTTGATGCCAACGGGGCTTTTTCGCCAGAAGAGGCGCGAAGGGTACTCCAAGACCTTCATCAATTGCAGGTGCACAGCATCGAACAGCCCTTGGCCACAGGGCAATGGGAGCAAATGGCCGATTTGATTCAATGGAGCCCGGTGCCTATTGCCTTAGACGAAGATTTAATCTTTTGTCCGCCTCACCAACAGATGGCCATGTTGGAAATCACACAGCCCGATTACATCATATTAAAGCCATCGCTCTTGGGCGGTTGGAAAGCCAGTGAAGAATGGATACAGTTGGCGCAGCAATTGGGGGTTGATTATTGGACCACCAGCGCATTGGAAAGTCAATTAGGTCTTCTTTGGATTGCCCGTTTCGCTGCGCTCCATCCTGTGCCCAGGCCACAAGGTTTAGGAACGGGTAGTCTGTACAACAATAACTTAGCTTCAGATCTTTCCATCAAACAGCAAGCCCTTTGGCGGAGTAATGTAAAAGATGAACAAAAAGTAGCTACAGATAGGCTCTGGCCATAAAGAGAAACACCGCCAGGGGAGGCGGTGTCTCAAGCAAGCAAGCAAAGGGATGTGGAAAGAAACTTCCCACCTCAGCAAAACGGAATAGGTAAATCAAGCGTTGGGTGAAACACAAGAATTTTTTTCTCGAATGGGAGCAGCGCCTGTTTCAGCTACCAGAACAGCTTGCTGATTTCTTGGCCATTCACCCATCCGATGGAGCACTCGAGCATGCACAATCCTTTCTTCGCGATTGGTTTTCTTCTAAAGCACATTTCGAGCAAAAGACCTCAGGCTCTACGGGTATTCCACAAACCATCTTTCTCGAAAGAGATAAAATGCTTCGGTCAGCCCAACGAAGCTGTACTTTCTTTCAATTGCATGCGAAAAGCAAGCTATTGCTGGCCCTTGACCTAGGTTATATTGCGGGTAAGATGCAGCTGGTAAGGGCAATGGTTTGTGGAGGAACAGCCTTACTTCGACCTTCTACTGATCCTTTTGGTGGCTGGAATGGAAGGGTAGATTTCGCCACCCTAGTACCTGCCCAACTATTGAAGCATTGGGCAGACATCCATCGCGTGGAAACGCTGTTGCTGGGGGGAAGTGCGGTGCCATCGGCATTACGTGAATCTATAGCCCAGCTGAAAAAACCGAAGATCTACCTGGGTTATGGCATGACGGAAACCTACAGCCATATTGCTTGTAAGCGCCTCAATGGATCAGAAGGCGATGAATGTTATTCTGCTTTGGAAGGCGTTGAATTGGCCATTGATTCACGCGGTGCCCTGTGCATTAAAGACCGGCTTCTCGGACTTGAACTGACCACCAATGATCGGGTGGAATTGTTGAATGACCATGCCTTCCATTGGCTGGGAAGAATAGATTTTGTGATCAATTCAGGGGGAAAGAAAGTTCAAGCAGAGCAAGTAGAAGCCGTGGCTGGCAGAAGATGTGACAGACGATTACTCTGTATTGGAAGACCGCATCCGAAGTGGGGAGAAGAAGTAGTTCTGCTTATCGAGGGAGAAGAGGATACCGCTCTTCTAACAGCAATTGCCCAAGACATGCTTGTATTGGAAAAGCATGAGCGGCCCAAAAGCTACGCTTTCATTCCTGCTTTTTCCGCTACTTGGAATGGAAAGATAGACCGACAAGGCACTAAAGAAGAGTATCTGAGTGGTTTGCGTGATTAGAAAACCAAATCCAAATCACCTTTCCCTTCCCGAATAAGCACCGGAGCTCCGCTGGTCATATCTACCACTGTACTGGCATGGTTGTCTCCATAGCCACAGTCCACCACAATGTCAACAATGTGGCCGTATTTCTCTGCAATCAATTCAGGGTCTGTGGTATACTCAATAACGGCATCTGAATCGTGCACCGAGCTGGCAATAATGGGTCTTCCCAACTCTTCCACGAGCAAACGAGGAACAGAATGATCGGGAATGCGAATACCAATGGTTCGCTTGCTAGAGCCGAAAAGCTTGGGAACTGCGTTACTCGCTTCTAAGATGAAGGTAAACGGACCGGGTAAGCTTCGTTTTAAGGTCTTGAATACAGACGATTCCATAGGACGGGTATAATCTGCAAGGTGCCCTAAGTCGTTGAAAATGATAGAGAAATCAGCTTCTTTGGGTTTGATCCCCTTGAGGCGAGCAATTTCATCTATGCTTTTCTGTCTGTGCAGATCACATCCAAAAGAATAAACCGTATCTGTGGGGTAGACAATAATGCCACCATCTTGGAGCACGTCCACTATCCGCCGGATGGATTTTTCAGACGGATTATCTGGATAAATCTTAATGATTTCAGCCATTGCCTTTTCGGTAATCTGCAAGAAACTTCTCTAGTCCGATATCAGTCAGCGGATGATTCAACAAGCCCATGATGCTGCTCAATGGACCGGTCATTACATCGGCGCCTACTTCTGCGCATTGGATGACATGCATAGTATGCCGAACGCTAGCGGCTAAAATTTTGGTCTCGTAGCCGTAGTTGTCGTAGATCAAACGAATTTGTTCAATCAAAGCGATTCCATCGGTGCTTACATCGTCTAGTCTACCAATGAAAGGAGAGACAAAAGTGGCTCCTGCTTTGGCAGCCAACAAGGCCTGACCTGCACTAAAGACTAAAGTACAATTGGTGGGAATGCCATTGTCGCTGAAATAACGCAAAGCCTTTACACCGTCTTTGATCATCGGGATTTTCACCACTATCTGCGGGTGCAGTTCGGCCAAAGCTTCCCCTTCGCGCACCATTCCTTCAAAATCGGTGGAAATCACTTCTGCACTAACGGGACCATCCACCAATTCACAAATGGCCACATAATGCTTTTTGATGTTGTCTGCTCCGGTAATACCTTCCTTCGCCATGAGCGATGGATTGGTGGTTACTCCATCTAAAACTCCGAGTTCTTGGGCTTCGCGGATGTGGTCGAGATTGGCGGTGTCTATGAAAAATTCCATGGGCTTGCTTTGTTAACAAATATAGAAGGCATTCCTTGCCAGCAAAACAAAAGCTTGGATTCTGTGATCATTTATTCGGCATGCAGCGCAT
>CAZDPF010000033.1:0-18117 GCA_964507215.1 uncultured Chryseobacterium sp.
CCAGTTTCCTTCAGTCGCTGTTGCCATCCTTTCTCGATCTTTCGATACGATAAGGTTTTCGGATCGTAGTAATACTTGATCTTGGCCATTGTCTAATTTAGCCCGCGCGCTGAACGCAAAGGTACACTCTTGCAGTGGCTTTGCTGATCGCGTTATTCTCAAAGCTTTTCACCATCCGTATGAACCCATTGAGTGCCCCCGAAGTTCGTCAACGATTCTTGGAATTTTTCCGACAAAAAGCCCATGACATAGTGCCCTCAGCGCCGATGGTGCTGAAAGACGACCCCACATTGCTGTTTACCAATGCAGGAATGAATCCTTTCAAAGATATCTTCCTCGGGGCGGCAGAGGCCAAACATCCCAGGGTGGCCGACAGCCAAAAATGCCTGCGTGTGAGTGGTAAGCACAATGATTTGGAAGAGGTGGGAAAAGACACCTATCACCACACTTTCTTCGAGATGTTGGGCAATTGGAGCTTTGGTGATTACTTCAAGAAGGAGGCCATTGCATGGGCCTGGGAATTCTTGGTGGAGGAGATGAAAGTGGAGGTGGATAGATTGTATGCTACCGTTTTTGAGGGCGATGAGGTAGATGGCTTGGCAAAAGACGAGGAGTCAGCTGCTTTGTGGAAGCAGTTTCTTCCAGAAGACCGCATCCTCAACGGAAGTAAGAAAGACAACTTCTGGGAAATGGGAGAGACGGGTCCATGCGGACCATGCTCTGAGATTCATGTAGATCTCCGAACGGCGGAAGAGCGAAAGGCTATTTCAGGCCGCGATCTTGTCAACCAAGACCATCCACAGGTCATAGAGATCTGGAACTTGGTGTTTATGGAGTTCAATCGAAAGGCCGACGGAAGTCTCGAATTACTTCCAGCCAAGCATGTAGATACCGGAATGGGTTTCGAACGATTGGTGCGCGTGCTGCAGGGCAAGAGCTCCAATTATGATTCTGATGTATTCACTCCCTTTATTCATTGGTTGGAAGTTCAAACCCAATTGGCCTACGGTAAAACGGAAGCAGTAGATATTGCCATGCGGGTCATTGCCGACCATGTTCGGGCGGTGAGTTTTTCAATTGCAGACGGTCAATTGCCGTCCAATACAGGTGCGGGATATGTCATCCGTCGCATCTTGCGCAGGGCCATACGATACGGCTATACTTTCCTCCACCAAGAGGCCCCTTTCATTTACCGCCTCACTGAAGTATTGGTCAATCAAATGGGCTCGGCTTATCCTGAGTTGGTGAGGAACAGTGAAACCATTCACAACGTAATTCTCGAAGAGGAAAAGGCCTTTTTGAGAACCTTGGCATCGGGCATTCAGCGCATTCAGTCGGTTATTGAACAACAAGGAAATGCGCATTTAGATGGGCAAACGGTTTTTGAACTGTATGATACTTATGGTTTCCCGGTTGACCTTACACAGTTAATTGTAGAAGAACGCGAAGGAAGTATTGACCTGCCGGGCTTTCACCAAGCCATGGAGGTACAGAAAACACGTTCCCGTGCGGCTACCCAGCTCAAAGCCGGCGATTGGATCATAATTGAACAGCAGCAGGAAAGTGCATTTGTGGGTTATGACAAGCTGGAAGCGCTTTCTCCATTGCTTCGCTACCGCATTGTAAAGGCCGGAAAAAAGGAGCAGATGCAACTGGTGTTTGCCCAAACTCCGTTCTATCCAGAAGGAGGTGGACAGATAGGCGACCAAGGTTGGTTGACCGACCCGAATGGAAATCGCCATCGGGTGGTGGATACAAGAAAGGAAACCGGACTGCTGCTCCACATTACAGAGGTTGCAGAGATCGTTCCGGGTACTTGGACACTGGAAGTAGACGCCAATAGAAGACAGCGTGCCGCTGCTCATCATTCGGCTACTCATTTGTTGCACGAGGCCCTGCGCGAGGTGTTAGGTAGCCATGTTGAGCAAAAAGGATCATTGGTAGCCCCTGATTATTTGCGCTTCGATTTCTCTCACTTCAGCAAGGTAGAGCCTGAGGATCTCCAACGTATTGAAGAGATGGTAAACCATAAAGTATGGTCTAATCTATCGCTTCAAGAACATCGTGATATTCCAATTGATGAGGCCAAGAGCATGGGGGCAATGGCCTTGTTTGGAGAGAAATACGGAGATCGTGTTCGCGCCATTCAGTTTGGTTCGTCTATCGAGCTTTGTGGCGGAACGCATGTGCGTTCTACCGGGGCGATCGGATTGTTTCGCATAGTGTCTGAAGCATCCGTGGCCAGTGGAATTCGGCGGATAGAGGCTGTAAGCAGTGAGGCCGCTTATCAACTCGATCGAACTGATCGGCAGCTCCTAGACCAAATAGGCGAACTGCTTAAGCAGCCCAAAGATTTACTCAAGGCCGTTGAGCAATTACAGGGCAAACTTCAGCAATCGGAAAAGGAATTACACGCTTATGAGCAATCCAAAGCGGAAGCTGTTTTTAAATTGTGGCAGCAAAAGATCGATGGGCAGAGCGGATTGAAAGTGTTGTTGGCCGTAGAAGATTTAGATGCCAATCAAGTGAAGAATCTTCTTTTCAGGTGGAAGAATGCCAACCAAATTTTTGCTGCTGTGGGAGGCGTCAATGAAGATAAACCCCACTTGAGTATTCTGATTAGTGAAGATTTGGTAGCAGAACGCGGGTGGAATGCCGGACAGCTCATCCGCAATTGGGCCAAGGGAATACAGGGCGGTGGTGGCGGACAAGCCTTTTTGGCCACCGCTGGAGGGAAAGACCCCAAGGGCTTGGAAGGGGTGATGAATGAAATTGAACAATGGACAATGGACAACGCATGAGAAAATTTGTAATGCTGTTTTTCAGCTTGATGGGGCTGATGGCGGAGGCACAGTACAACGGGGGTGAGTATTATACTGACAGTGATGTGCGCAAGCGAGTAGTGGGTTTAGGAGTACATGCCAATCCGTATTACAACAACCGCCGTTTGTTGAGCAACAGTTTGAATCCTGGTCAAGTTTTCAATTTGGTCAACGATGCTACTGAAGGCAGTTGGCGTGTGGGTTGGGGCGTAGATTTATACATCTCGATAAGCGACAATTTTGAGTTGGTTACCGGAGTAGCCTATTCTTCTTATGAATTTGCTTATCCATCAGTACAGCGGGATGATTTTCTAGATACGTTGCTTTCCTTCCGATTGGAGGAAACTTCGCACTTTCTCACCGTTCCTATCGGCGTAAGTTTTCGCACAGAACTAGATGATGGTTGGTGGTTGGAATTCATTCCATCTTTTGAGCTGAGCTGGCTCTTAGATTACGAGGGATATTACGAGCGACAAGGTTTTCAGCGCACAGAAGATTTGACACCATTGGCGCAAGACTTCTACTCTTGGGTGGCCATTCAAGCTGGGGGCACCTACCGCCCGTTTGATACTTGGGGATACAGTTTACGGTTTGAAGGAAGGTATATGCTCAACAGCCTTATTCAACGCTCAGATTACCCAAGAGAAACCCTCTACAGCATTGGTGCCCATCTGGGTATTCAATACCGTTTCTAGTCTAGTCGCTTCTTCTTGCGGGGAAAGGCGTAGCCAATTCGGGCATCGAGAAACTCAGCCACATGCCCGTGCACTCGAATATTGGTGCCAATAGACCATCCTTTCCACAAGTAGTATTGCACCCCATAGCGTTGGAACCAGTCTGGGGTAGGAGCGTAGCCTCTCCAGAGGTATACGCCGGCTTGCTGACTGAAGGTGAATTTGCCCATGATAAAGCTGTGTCCGAACAATAAGTTGATTTCAGAGGTGGATAACGTTTTTCCTTCTTGATTTAATAGTGCTCGATAAGCATCATTTTGTACATACTCAAGACCGAGGTCTACGGAAGATAGTCTGTTAAACTGATGTAGATAGCTGATTTCTAGTCCGTAAACCGCGTAGGTCACGCGTGTCTGATCAAAAGCCTTTCCGGCCAAGAAGAGCTGCACATCCCATTGTCTCTTTGGAGGAGGCAAGGCTTGCTGTACTTCTCTTCTACTTGGGAAAAGCAAAGGACGGAGACTTCTGTTGACTCCGATCATGAAGGTTGGATAGTTCAAGCCTTTGTTGGGTTCTTGAGCACCTCCATTGGATGAGTGATTGTAAAGAAATGCCGTGCGCAAACCCCAGTGATCATTCCATCTGTATTCCAATCCCAATCCCAATTCTACATAGGTATTGAGGTGCCTACTGTAGGAAAGGTTGAGCGGATTACTTTCTGGGTGATAGGGACGATTCTGATAGGTGATGCCCATACCTGCTCTGAGAAAGAAAAAGCCTTGTTCCCAAATGCGGTAATGGGGTTCTAGAAAACCGTAGAGCGGCAAAGATTGTCCGAGAATATTTGGTTTGTTGAGGTCAACATAATTCAGGCTTAGGCCGAGTCTCGGGAAGCACTGGCAATTTTGATAGTGTTGAGTGGGGTCAAGGCTCCAGCTTATATCAATGCCTGTGCTATAAGGGTTTGAGGGACCAATGGGGGCAATGTCTTGAGAATGGAGGATGAGAAAGCCCCGCTCTACTTGCAGTCCAATGATGGGCGTGTTTTGTGCCCACAATGGGGTAATGCCCGCTGTGAAAAGAAGGAAGAAGAAAATTCTAGCGTGCAAGTCGCGCTTCGGTGGTTTGAGCTCCGCTGCCATCATTCAGATCAAACAACAGATCTATGGGGGAGAGTTCATCACCAGTTACAGCAGTACCAGTAACGCTAAGTCCGTCTACTGTTTGCAAAGGAATGTTGAAGCCTTGTGAAAGGGCTTCCGCTTGAAGAACAAATCCCTGTCCCTGATTGGCAAGTCCTGCAATAAAGAGGTCGTTGGCTCCTGAACCAGCCGTTATTTCTACCGAATATAGTTGCGGTGCGTTCGGTCCAGATTCTTCTGTGCAAGTCCACGTGCCGAGATAATCATTTCGGCTGTAGCTTTTTTGGGGGTTGTCCTCTTCTCCGCAAGCAGTGAGCAAGCTCAGCGAAAAGAGAAGCGGTATGGCTAAAGCCCGGTATTTCATCGCGACTGTTGACGAGCTTCGTGCCCTGCATTGAGTTTTTCCAAGACCAATGGGGTAATATCGAAGGCGCTATTCGCGTACATCAGAATACTAGAAGGATCAAGACTGAATACAAAATCGATGTTTTGGTCTTCCCGCAATTGGGTGACTACGGCATCGAGGTCTTTTTTCAATTCTTGGGTCAATCGGGCTTCTTCTTCTGCCAGTTGCTGGGCTTTTTCATCGCGGTATTGAATCAGCTCTTGTTGTTTTTGCATGAGCTCAGCCTGGGCCATTTGAAGTTGTGCATCGGTTAAATTGGCAGCTTGTTGCTCCAGGATGGCGTAGTTTTCTTCAAAAACTTTGCTCTTGCGTTGCAGGTCAGATTCAAAGGCCTTGGCTTGGCGTTCTAGTGACGCGCGCAATTCTTGCTGGTAGAGATAGCCTGCAATGAGACTATCGTTGTTAATGTAGGCTATGCGTAAGCTACCTTCTCCATTGCCCAAAGCAGCGGGCAAGCTTGCTGTTTCAGCTGATGAAGCTGATGAAGATGGCTGACCGCCCATCACTTTGTAGAGGGTGAAGGCAATCAACAGAAATTGTACGGTGATAAGTCCGAAGACCAGCGAACGGTTAGCCATGGGTTGCGGCATTAAGGGCGTTTCGAATTAAATTTTCATCTGCGAGATGCGGCAAAGTTACCCGAAGCGAAGGGCTTCTCTGCATTTCTCTTTCAATTGCGAAAAGCGCTTCCTTATTTCGGGCCCATGAGCGTCTAGCGATGCCATTATTCACATCAAAAAAGAGCATGTTGAGGAGGCGTGCATGGGCTTCTTCAGAGCCATCGAGCAGCATACCGAAACCACCATTCATTACTTCCCCCCATCCTACGCCGCCGCCATTGTGGATGCTTACCCATGTAGCTCCACGAAAGCTATCGCCAATTACATTGTGAATGGCCATATCTGCTGTAAAACGTGAGCCGTCATAGATATTGCTGGTTTCGCGATAAGGCGAATCAGTGCCTGATACATCATGATGGTCTCTTCCTAAAATGACTGGTCCAATCTTTCCTTGACGGATGGCTTCATTGAAGGCGGCTGCAATCTTCATTCGTCCTTCGGCATCAGCATACAGAATGCGCGCTTGAGAGCCTACCACCAAGCGATTTTCTTCTGCAGATCGTATCCAGCGGATATTGTCTATCATCTGCTGGCGAATCTCTTCGGGGGCTTCTTCGGCCAATTGTTCCAGCACCTCGGCAGCGATTTGATCGGTTTTGCGCAAGTCATCAGCATCGCCACTGGCGCATACCCATCTGAACGGACCAAAACCATAGTCAAAGCACATCGGTCCCATGATATCTTGCACATAAGACGGATACCTGAAATCCAGTCCGTTATCTGCCAAAACGTCGGCGCCTGCCCGAGAAGATTCTAGTAGAAAGGCATTGCCATAGTCGAAGAAATAGGTGCCTTTGGCAGCGTGCTTATTGATGATGGCTACATGTCTCACCAAAGCTTTTTGCACATGGGTGTGAAAGGTCTCAGGGTCTTCGGCCATCATGCGGTTGCTCTCCTCAAAGCTCAATCCGATGGGATAGTAACCACCTGCCCAAGGGTTGTGCAACGAGGTTTGGTCTGAACCAAGGTCAACGTGTATATCTTCTTCGTACAAGCGCTCCCATACGTCTACCACATTGCCCAGATAGGCAATGCTCACCACTTCCTTGTTTTGAAGCGCCCTTCGCACCCGAACGGCCAAATGATCAAGCTGGTCAATCACTTCATCCACCCATCCTTGGCTATGGCGGGTATGCACCGCTTTAGGATTGACTTCTGCAGTGATACTTACACAACCTGCAATATTGCCTGCTTTGGGTTGCGCGCCACTCATGCCGCCCAAACCACTGGTTACAAATAGCTTTCCTTCCAACCCTTCGCCATTGCGCGAAATCTTCCGACCGGCATTGAGAACGGTAATGGTTGTTCCGTGGACAATACCCTGTGGTCCGATGTACATATAAGAGCCGGCAGTCATTTGTCCATATTGCGTAACGCCCAAGGCATTGTATCGCTCCCAATCATCAGGCTTGGAGTAGTTGGGAATCATCATACCGTTGGTGACCACCACCCGTGGAGCCTCCTTGTGGCTAGGGAACAGTCCCATAGGATGACCAGAGTACATGTGGAGGGTTTGCTCATCGGTCATTTGCGCCAAGTACTGCATGGTGAGCAGATATTGCGCCCAGTTTTGGAAGACCGCGCCATTGCCACCGTAGGTGATAAGTTCATGCGGATGTTGGGCCACTCTGGGATCAAGATTGTTCTGAATCATGAGCATAATGGCGGCTGCCTGGGCAGATTGCGCGGGATATTCGGCAATCGGTCGGGCATACATGGGGTAATCCGGACGAAAACGGTACATGTAAATCCGGCCATAAGTATCGAGCTCTTCAACAAATTCAGGCAGTAGTGTGGCGTGATGCTTTTCAGGGAAATAGCGCAAGGCATTTTGCAGAGCGAGTACGCGTTCTTCTTCCGTTAGAATGGCTTTGCGCTTAGGGGCGTGATTGACCTCCGGGTCATAGGCCTTGGCCGCGGGAAGTTGATCGGGGATACCGTTCAGGATGGCTTGTTGAAATGCATTCATTGGCGACTGTAGTTGAGGAGAATTGGGCATCAAGAGCGCTTGAGAAACCGTCCGCTTTTGCGGTCAAACCCATAGGGACAATGTTTGCAGCCGCTTTGGCAGCAATGTCCGCGCTTGAGATGGTACTTTTCGGTGAACACAATGAAACCCTCAGGAGAGTAATAATAGTCTTCCGGTTCCAGTTTATTGGGCATGGGACAAATATCGGTCACGCGTTTCGATAGAAATTTCTATCGGTTTAATGAAAAAGAAGGACTTTACCTTCGCCCTTTCACAAAGTAGCCTATCATGCCTTTTGTTCAGCGGATACTCAGAATTTCCGGAATACTTCTAATCGCGCTTCAGTGTTTAAATGCCCAAGGTCCGCCTCATCGCCAAGCCTATATTGAGCGCTATCATCAAGTGGCCATCAGAGAGATGCAGCAATATGGCATTCCGGCGAGCATCACTTTGGCTCAGGGAATTTTGGAATCAGGGGATGGCCGCAGCAAGCTGGCCGTGCAAGCCAACAACCATTTCGGCATTAAATGTCATCTCGAATGGGAAGGCGAGCGGGTGTACCACGATGACGACGAGGACGATGAATGCTTTCGGAAATATGATCATCCCGAAGATTCTTATCGCGATCATTCTTTGTTTCTAACCACCAGAGATCGCTATGCCTTTCTCTTTGAACTTCGTCCGGATGACTATCGTGCCTGGGCGAAAGGATTGCAAAAGGCAGGTTACGCCACCAATCCCCAGTATGCAGACAAACTCATCCACCTCATTGAAGAATATCATCTTCACCAATATGATTTGAATGTGCCAGATGCAGTTATCGGCGATCATGCCATTCGGCAACACCCCGCAGGCGTGAAGTATGTGCTGGTGCAAGCGGGTGATACTTGGGAAGCCCTGGCCAATGAACTCGATATGTCAGTAGATCGCTTGCTGAAATACAACGACCGCACTTATGATCAAGCTTTGGAAGATGGCGACTACTTATTCATTCAGAAAAAGCGCAAAAAAGGAAGTCAGCGAGAATATACGGTTCAGGATGGAGATGATATGCACCAAATTGCCCAACAATTCGGCATTCGTTTAGAATACCTCTACAAGCGCAACAATATGGCGGTAGGCCAGCAGGCCCGAACGGGTGATGTACTTATTCTTCGTTAGCAAAAACCCGGTAGCTGATGAGACTTCCGCTGCTGCCGGTACAAATGATTTGCAACTGACCGTTGGCTAGAAAATCTCCTGCGATAAAGTCTCCTTCATTGTACACCGGAAAGCCTTCTACATCTTCCCCCTTGCTATTGAAGAGGTGCAGCGCATTTTGATCCGCATCGAGCGCCAAAACGTAGAATTTTCCATGAAAGAGCAAGGGCTTTACGTATTGCCATTGCGCGCCGTTGCGCTTGGTGCTGAAAGACTCTCCATTGGGCAACTGGGCCTCTAGCTCATTGCCGTTTACCCGAATGGCATGTCCTTCAAACATTCTGAACCACTGCGCCTCTACCTGAGAGCTGTCTACATTTCCGTTTAAGAAAACATGCACCAGTTTTCCCTTGCTGTTCAGTCCGGTGAAGCCGTCTAATTTGGGATTGCCGGTAATTTGTGTCCACCATTTGTTTTGCGGATACAATTGCAGTTCAAGGTCTTTTGCCCAACGATTCCTTCCGGTGCGATCGGCCATGCGCAGCGCAGTTTCCGATTGAAATGCCAAGTAATCTTTTTGGTCTGATTGCAAGAGCAGCGGACTGCTTTTGATTTCGCTGTTCATGGCTTCAAACACCCAGCCTTTTACCACTTGGCCTTCCGCATTGTAATTCAAAACCGTCTTTCCACAAGGCAATAACAGCCTGTAATTTCGCCCACGGTCATAGTCTACAACGGCCAGTCCTGCCGTAGCTGCTTGCTGCAATTTGATGGGGAATCCGTCTAGCGGTCTGCCCAATCGGTCAAATCCATACAAACTACCCGCTGTATTCAGCACGTACTGAAACTTGTCATTTTTATATCGGTCAATGGCGTAGGGAACCCCAAGAATTTTTCCATCTAATTGGGCCTGCCATTCTACTTGTCCTTGCAGGTTCACCAAGTACAGGGTGTAGGTGCTGTCTTGAACCAAGAAGGCATGCGGACCCTTCATATGGCTGCGCACGCTGTGCGGACCTGAAATTACATCGTCTTGTAAACCAATGGTCCAGCTGTTTTGGATAGGACTGTCGTTCAATTCACCGCTGTTCAAGCTTCCTTTGATATAGGTGCGTCCTGAGCGTTGTAGCAGCGAAATACCGCCACTTCTGATAGGGTTGAGTGACTCTTCGCTATGGCTGATGGAAGGCATACCTGCCCCATTTACGAAATGTTGCAGCACATGGGCCAAGCCAGGATTTTGGAAGCCTATATGCCGGTTGGCTTCTCCTGTTGGATAATGCCTCTCGGGTTCATTTCCGTAGCGACTACTCAATTTGTCGCCAGCTTGCAACTCATTAATCACCCGTTTGAGGGCGTCGCTTTCTTGGCAGAAATAAACCGTTTCCTCCATAATGCAGAAGTAGCGCACTTGGGTACTGAAGCGCTTGAGTTTGAAAAGGGGAGACAGTTCCAAAGGACTAGCGAGCTCTACGATCTCGATGTCGCGATAAACGGTGGTGCTCATGGTCACCCCTTCGTTATCAGGTAGAAGTTCACGCGCTTGATCTACTTCTACCCCAGCATAGTAAACCGGCAAGAGAAAAACACCATCGCGTTGCACGGGCAGATAAAAGCTGCCACATACGCTGCGTTCCTGCAACCATTCTTCAGCTGAACGTAGCGGTGTCCAGTCTTTTCCCGCCGGAAGACCGCTCAGCTGTTTACTACTCCAACAGGCTACTGAAGCGGGTATGTGGTGCTGCGGACTGAATTCATCTGCCCGTGTTCCTTGAAGAAATGCCGGCAGGCCATCAGCTTCTTCATTGATTATTCCAGAAAAAAGGATGCGATCAGGACTTAAAACCAAATCGATGGACATCCAATTGCCCACGCCTTGTAGGTCTGGAAGCCTGCTGCGTTCAAACCATTGCTTCCACAAGCTAATTGTCTCAGAATATTGCAGATAGAGGTTGAGGTCAGCCCCTTTATCGGCACTTTCTACCAGCCTTTCCAGCCCTTCACTCATTTCCATAGGGGTGACCTGCTCGCCTTTGCGCAGGGCCTCTTCCAATAGAAGACGGGAAGTGGAAAGAAACCAAAGTCCCTTGATTTCAGCCAAATACCAACTTCCATTTTCATCTGCGCTCTCTACATACATAGAGCTCGAATACTGCTGTTCAGTCCATTGAGAAATCTTTAGTTGCTTTTGTAAATCGGGCAAACCGAGTTCACCGGGTTCAAAGAGAAATGCCAACTCGAAGCGATCTGCTCCGGCTGTGGCCACTGCCAAGAGCAATTTTTCGGGCATGGGCCAAGAATCATCTACATCGCCCTCAGGATACAGCTGCCGCAGGCGCTCTAAGGGATGTGTTCCGGCGGGATAATGGGCAGGAACCTCTAAAAAAGGATGCTGAACCAGTTGGAAAAAGCCTTTGGCGCCCTCATTGAATTCGACTACGATGGCCGAGCGCACCGGAATGAAATCCCAAATATTCGCTTGGTCTGTAGCCTCCGGTTGGCACGACCAGTTCAGCGCCACGAAGCAAACAGACAAAATGCTCAACAAGCTCTTTCGCATGGCGCAAAGTTACATGGAGCTATCCAGTGGAAGCTTCAATTGCCGAGGCAACAATTGAAAGCTCATGCGGTGGTGGATAGATGGACCCATTTTGGCAATGGCGGCCCGATGCTCAAGTGTGGGATACCCTTTGTTTCGGTTCCAGTGGTAGGCTGGATGCTCTTGGTGGAGATCCTTCATATATCGATCGCGCGCTACTTTGGCTAGGATGCTGGCGGCAGCTATACTTTGAAACTTACCATCTCCTTTGATGACGCATTCATGTGGAATATCGGGATAGGGTTTAAAGCGATTGCCATCGATCAAAAGATACTCAGGCGTGGTTTTCAATTGGGCCACCGCTTGGTGCATGGCCAAGATGGAGGCGTGTAAAATGTTGATTTTTTCGATGGTGCGCGGATCTACAAAGGCGATGGCCCAGGCCAGGGCATTCTCAACAATCCAATCGTACAGACTTTCACGCACAGACGCGCTAATTTGCTTGCTGTCATTGAGGGTTTCCAATTCTTGGTCAGGACCGAGAATGACGGCAGCGGCTACCACCGGACCGGCGATACATCCTCTTCCGGCTTCATCACAACCGGCTTCCAATCGGCCTTTGCGGGCATAAGGCAAGAGCGCCATGTCAGGAATAAATTATTTGATGGAGCACCTTTTCTACCTTTTCCACCGAACGATCCCAAGAATAGTGCGCTAGGCGTTCTTTCCCTTTGGCTTTCAGATTCTCCCGCAAGCTTTGCTCACTTAAAATTCGCAACATGGCCGCTTCTACACTTTTTTGATCCAAAGGATTGATGAGCAGTGCCGCATCTCCCGCTACTTCCGGTAGGGCGGTAACAGAAGAACAGATGACAGCGGTACCGGCGTTCCAGGCTTCCAAAAGCGGTATGCCGAAGCCTTCGTACAGACTGGGATAGACCAAGGCGGTTGATGCTGATAGCCATTGGGCTTTTTCGGCTTCACTAATGCGGCCAGCGTAGTGCACAAAAGCCTTGTCTGTAGCAGACAATGCCAATTGCCATTGAGGGCGATAGAATCGTGAAACCCCGCCGGCGATTACCAAATGCACTTCTTGCTCATGTTGTTGGCGCACTTGCTCAAATGCCAGAAGAAGCATTTCAAGATTCTTGCGGGGGTGAATGGCGCCAACGTACAAAAAGAACTTTTCGCCTCGGGTGAGGGCCATTAGTTTTTCCCTAGCCTGCGCGCTTGCCTCCCAGCTTACAGACCATTCTGGAAGCGCATTCTCTGCCACAGTCACTTTGCTTTCTGGAAGTTGGTACTGCTGAATGAGATCTCGACGCGAAAAGTGCGAAACGGTCAATACGGCTTCAGCTTGGCGAGCAAAAACCGGAAAGCGCTTGCGGTAATACCGCGCCACTTGTGGCGGCAGGTCTTGCGGCCGATGTTCAAAATTGAGGTCGTGGATGGCGATGATTTGGGGGATAATGCCCTTGGGTAGCGCGAAACCGTCTAATGAAAGGAAGGCATCCCATTTTTTATTTTTCAGAAAAAGAGGCAGGCTTAGTCGCAGCCAAAAATCCCATAACAGCGGATGTCGGGTAGGGGGCGGAATGATATGACCGATACAATTGGGTGCATAGAGAAAGGATGGATCGAAAGGACGATCAAACAAGAAATGGAATTCTATTTCAGGGTGGTTCCTGCAGAGTCTTTTCAGTATTTCATGGGTGTAAATGCCAATGCCTTCCATGCGATCTTTCAACAGCAGCCGGGCGTTTACGGCCACTCGTTTTGGCTGCGCTGAATGCTTCATGCCGAAGTGATGATTCTGTGAAATCCCCAGAAAATGAGCAAGCAGCCCAAAGTGTTCAGCAAAATATTCAACAACAAAGCACTCCAGGCGCCTTGTTGCAACAGCTGGTAATTTTCCAAAGAGAATGTGCTGAAGGTAGACAGTCCGCCACAAAAGCCTACCATCCCCAGCAATCGCCAGGTGCTAGTAGAACTTTGGGTAGGCGACCATAGCAGCAGGGAGGCCATCACCCCACAGGCCAGTAAGTTGGCCAAGAGGGTGGCCCAAGGAAATCCTTGTTGAAGCCATCCTAAACGCCATCCGGCCACACTGATGCCATATCGCAGTAAGCTTCCCAATCCACCCCCAATAAAAACCCACAGCGCATTCATGAAGCTTTGGCTTTTTCGATGACAGGCAAGCGCAGGAAGGGAATGGCCAGAGCAGTGCCTATGCCTACGCCCAAGAGGGCGCCCACCAAAATATCTCCGGGAAAATGCACACCGAGGTAAACCCGGCTATAGGCTACCAAGACGGCCCAAAAGATGAGCAGCTTTTGGGTGAAAGGAGCTCTGGGCAGCAGACGGTAGAGAAAAGCGGCCACTCCTGCTGTATTGGCTGCATGCGATGACACAAATCCATATTGACCTCCACAGCCATCCACCACCCGGAGCCATTGAACCAGATCTTCTTGATGGCAAGGTCGCAAGCGTTGAAAAACTTCTTTGAAAGCGTGTACAGAAATCTGGTCGGTTAGTGTGACACTCGCCGCACATCCGAGCAGTCCGATCAGGGCCGTCTTCCAACCGTAAAAATACCAGAGGCTGCCAACTAAAAATAGATACCAAGGCAGCCAGCCCCACTGGCTACTAACGAAAACCATGAACGGATCAAGCCAAGTAGCGCCCTTGCTGTTGAGCCAGAGCATCAAAGCTTTGTCAATGGTATCTAAAGTGTTCATTCTGCCGTTTCGTGGAGCATTTTCCAGAGTGCATCTTTCAGCTCAGTAAGTCCGGTTTGGGCCACTGAGGAGAAAAAGAGATGCGGCAAATCAATGGTGGCACTGATGTCGCGCTTCAGCTCTTCATCCAGGAGGTCTGCTTTGGAGATGGCCAAGAGGCGTTCTTTCCAGAGGAGTTCCGGATTGTGTTTTTCGAGTTCTCCCAGCAAAATGTGGTAGTCGTGCATGATGTCATCAGCATCTGCTGGAATCAAGAACAAGAGCACCGAATTGCGTTCGATATGGCGTAAGAAGCGTGTGCCCAGGCCTTTGCCCTCTGCGGCCCCTTCGATAATTCCCGGAATGTCGGCCATTACAAATGAGCGATAATCGCGGTAAGACACAATACCCAGATTGGGGGCTAGGGTAGTGAAGGGGTAGTCGGCAATTTCGGGCTTGGCCGCTGAAAGCACGCTGAGGAGGGTTGATTTTCCTGCATTGGGGAAACCCACCAAGCCCACATCGGCCAGCAATTTCAGTTCGAGCAGCACCTCTTTTTCTTCGCCTTCTTCACCACTTTGGGCAAATCGAGGGGTTTGAAAAGTGGCTGATTTGAAATGCACATTGCCCAAGCCGCCTCTACCGCCTTTGAGTAGGATGATTTCCTCATCGTGTTCGGTGACTTCTCCCAACAGTTCACCTGATTCACCATTGCGCGCAATGGTACCCAAAGGCACTTCGATGTAGATGTCTTGTCCTTGTTTACCAGTTGACTGCTGTTTCCCGCCATTGCCGCCGCGTTCGGCTTTGACATGCCTTTGGTAGCGCAGGTGTAGAAGGGTCCAAAGGTTGCGATTGCCTTTCAGGATGATATGCCCGCCTCTACCGCCATCGCCGCCATCCGGACCGCCTTTGGGGATGTACTTTTCCCTGCGGAGGTGAGCAGAACCTGCTCCTCCGTGGCCGGACTGGCAATGCACCCGGATATGATCTACGAAGTTTCCTGCCAAGAGACCTAGTTGAGGCTGTCGATGGCCGAAACGATGCGCTCGGTAATGTTGTGAATAGCGCCAACGCCGTCAATGCCTTTGTACCTGCCAAGGGCTTGGTAGTGGGCTTTTACCGGTTCTGTTTCGTTGAGGTAAACGTTGATGCGGTTTTGGATGACTGCCGGATCGGCATCATCTGTACGTCCGCTGGATTTTGCCCGCTCCGTCAATCGGTTTTTGAGTTCTTCTTCGGGCACTTCCAAAGCCACTAGAGCGGCAATTTGCTCTCCTCTATCGGCCAAGAAAGCATCCAAAGCTTGGGCCTGGGCCACAGTGCGTGGAAAACCATCATAGACAAAGCCACCGGCATTCGGATGCTTCTCTACTTCGGCTTTCAACATATTAATGGTCACAGCATCGGGCACCAATTGCCCTTGGTCCATATACGATTTGGCCTCTTGACCGAGCGCCGTGTTTTCTTTGATATTGGCGCGGAAAATATCGCCTGTAGAGAGGTGGACGAGATCGTATTGTTTCACCACAAAAGCGGCCTGTGTTCCTTTGCCGGCGCCCGGAGGGCCAAATAGCACCAAGTGCATCATAGGAGTTCAGTCTTAAAAGTTTGGTAAGCGGGCTAAGTTAACGCACGATTAGCCATTGTAATGATGACCCTTCTCAGGGAGTGCTTTTGTAGATTTGGGGCCTAAAGAGCCCCCGTTTTATGAGCAAGGCCTATGCAGTGGTAATGGCAGGCGGTATTGGAAGCCGCTTTTGGCCCATGAGTACTGCCTCTTATCCTAAGCAATTTCACGATATCCTAGGCACCGGTGAAACGCTTTTACAGCAAACCATCCGTCGCCTTAGGAGAATTTGCCACATAGAAGATATCCTCATTGTCACCTCTGATGCCTACAAAGAGCTGGTGCAAGAGCAACTTCCTGACCTTCCTGAACACAATATTCTCTGTGAACCCGCCCGAAGAAATACCGCCCCATGCCTCACTTATGCGGTAGCCAAGATTGCCCGTCGCGATCCGGATGCCGTCATGATTGTCACGCCATCTGACTCCATTGTGACCAAAGAAGATGAGTACGAACGCTTTATGCGTACGGCTTTACAAGCAGCTCGTGGAGGCAATCGTTTGCTCACCCTCGGTATTCGTCCCCATCGACCCGATACGGGTTACGGGTACATTCAGTACAGCGAGGAAACCTTGAGCGATGTAGCAGAAGTGCACAAGGTGAAAACCTTTACTGAAAAGCCCGATTTGGAACATGCCAAAATCTTTTTAGAGAGCGGCGACTTCCTTTGGAACGCAGGGATCTTTATCTGGTCAGTTGAAAGTATTCGCGCAGCCATCGAAAGCTATATGCCCGATTTGGCCGAGAGCTTTTTCCCATTTGATCACTATGATTCTGATCAAGAAGAGGCCTTTATTGATAATGTGTATGCCAGTTGTGTGAATGAGAGCATTGACTATGGCATTATGGAGAAAGCCTCCAATGTGTATGTGCTTCCGGCAGAATTTGGCTGGAGCGACCTCGGCACTTGGGGCTCACTGTATGAGCAATTGAAGCCCGATGCCCAGGCCAATGCGGTAGTGGGCAAGAAGGTGTTGTTGTATGACGCCGCCAACAATATGATTCGTGTTCCGAAAGACAAGACTGTAGCCATTCAAGGCTTGAGCGACTATATAGTGGTAGACACGCCAGAGCGTCTGCTGATTTGCAAGAAACAAGACGAGCAAATGATCAAGGCCTTTGTAAACGACATTCGAATTCATTTCGGCGAAGAGTAAGTGAGCACGCCTGAACCTGCTGAGCATCCTGCTGAAAATCAAGGAGGGAATGCCTTGGGCAAGGCCTTTAAGCCTTTGCTCCATGAGTTGAGAAGCATATTGAGTATTACGGGTAATGCTCATCCCCAAGACACCATTCAGGGGATTATTCGCGATGTTGATTTCAAAGGTTTCAACGTCTGGATTCTCATCCTGGCCATCTTTATTGCCTCTATTGGCTTGAATGTCAATAGTACGGCGGTGATAATCGGCGCCATGTTGATTTCGCCGCTCATGGGTCCTATTATGGGCATCGGACTGAGCATGGGCATCAATGATTGGCAATTGCTCAAGCGCAGTTTCCGCTCTTTGGGTGTAGCGGTGGTAGTGAGCTTAATTACCTCGGCGGTGTATTTCAGCATCACCCCCTTAAGCGATGCCCAATCAGAATTGTTGGCCCGTACCCGTCCGACCATCTTGGATGTCTTTATCGCCTTCTTTGGCGGATTGGCCGGAATTTTGGCTGGCTCGCGCAAAGAGAAGAGCAATGTAGTGCCCGGTGTGGCCATCGCCACCGCCCTCATGCCGCCCTTGTGCACAGCAGGTTATGGGATTGGTACTGGACAGTGGGAGTTTGCCATTGGCGCCTTTTACCTCTTCCTCATCAACAGCATGTTCATCAGCATCGCCACCTTTTTGGTGGTGCGACTGCTGCGTTTTCCGTTGGTAGATTTTTCAGACAAAGCCAAGGAAATACGCGCGAGAAGGTACATCACACTGTTCGCCATCATCACCGTAGCACCGGCCATTTGGGTGTTCTTCCTCACCGTGCAGGAGACGCTGTTCAATCGCTCCGCCAATTTGTTCGTTCAGGAAATTGTGGATTACCCTGGCGCCGAGATTGTCAAGAAAGAATTGACGTACGGAGATTCAGTGAATACCATCAATATTGTGATGCTGGGTAAGCGGGTGCCGGATGATGTGTTGAAGGATTGGAAGAGCAAACTGCCCACTTACGGACTTGCAGAAACGAAATTGGAACTGGTGCAAGGCGAGGAGGTGCAGCAAGCTATGAATGAAGATGTAAGCAAGCTTGTAGAATTGATGAGCGATGCCCAGCGTGATTTGCTGGACAAGGATACCCAAATCGAACTCTTGCAGGCCCAGTTGCGAAAAGTAGAAGAAGGGCGCCTGCGCTTTGATGAACTCACTGAGGAAGTTCGGCTTTTACAGCCCATGTTGGAAAGCTTCGATTTGGCTTTCCGATTCCATACCAATTTTGAAAAGACAGATACCATTCCTTATGTTTTTGTGGCTTGGGA
>CAZDPF010000034.1:0-16753 GCA_964507215.1 uncultured Chryseobacterium sp.
AAAGGGCATCTCTTTGGCGGGTAAGCTGTTGTATATTCGCCCCCTGTTGTAAAAATCGAAATCCATGGCAACGTTGGAGCGTATCCGTCGCAGTTCGGGACTCCTCATCATCGTAATAGGAATGGCAATGTTGGCCTTCATCCTGACAGATTTGTTCTCTTCAGGGAACTCATTTCTCAGAGGAGGTGTCAATGCTGTAGGGGTGATCAACGGAGAGAAAATAGACATCCGTGAGTTCAACAAACTCATGGAACAAACTCGTGAAACCTACATCGCTAATACAGGTGATGCAGCAATGAACAATGCTACTGAGAAGCAATTTGCTGATCAGGTTTGGAATCGGATCATTCGAGAGAAGCTCTACTCTGATATCTTGGCGGTGAATGGACTTGAAGTTCCTTCTGCCGAGCTCTATCAGCGCATCATTCAGAATCCGAATATCCGCAACAACCAGAGCTTTCGCGATCCAAACACTGGCCAGTTCAGTGAAGCAGTCTTCAAACAGGCTTTATCAAGCGTGCGCGACAATCGCGGCTCTGATCCACAGGTAGATGAAATGTGGGGCGCTTGGGTGGAGTTTGAAAACGCCATGAAAGAGCAAGGTCGCTACGACAAGTTTCACAAGGTGGCGCAAAGCGCAATCTATTACCCAGAAGCACTGGCTCGGCAGTTATTGAACTTGCAGTCTCAGAATTTCCGTTCACGTTTTGTAACGCTGCGCTACACCGAAATAGCTGATTCTACCATTGATGTTTCAGAAGCTGATATGCGTCGCCATATTCAAGAGAACGCCAGTTTGTACGAAAGAGAAAACGAACGCGACATTCTCTACGTCAATTTCAGAATTGAGCCATCAGAAGAAGACCTTGCCATGCTCATGGCCGAATTGGAAGAGTTGAAGGAAAACCGAATCATCGAAAATGAAGCCGCTGGTATCACAGATACCATCAAAGGTTTTGGCAGTGTGAAGAACGACAGTCTTTTTGTTGTCACCCACAGTGAGCAATCCTTCGACAACACCTACTACCGTCGTGAGCGCTTGCTTCCTGAACTCGACTCAGCCATTTGGGAGGCGCCAATCGGTTATGTGCACGGTCCGTACGCAGAGGGCGATGTATACCAGTTGGCCAAAGTGACCGGAAGAATTGTACTGCCTGATTCAGTGAAGGCTCGCCACATTTTGATCGCTTTCCAAGGAGCAGAAAGAGCCGCTGAGAATGTTACACGCACGCCTCAAGAAGCAATGGCCCTTGGCGATAGTTTGCTTAAGTACATAGAAGAAGACCGCAGCCGTTTTGATGCCGCAAGTGACAGCCTATCTGATGATGTAGTTGCACGTTCGAAAGGAGGCGATTTGGGTTGGTTTACGCAAAATACCATGGCTAAACCT
The DNA here is from genome assembly GCA_964507215.1 of uncultured Chryseobacterium sp. GTDB lineage: Bacteria > Bacteroidota > Bacteroidia > Flavobacteriales > Schleiferiaceae > RFXV01. The sequence continues at coordinate 1,391 of CAZDPF010000034.1, forward strand.
TTTGGCGATTTCTGCTTCTACAAGCCGCAGGGAACGCTCGGCATGGTGTATACCAATTTTGGCGTGCACATCGTAGAAATTAGCAACCATTCTGCCGGGGAGACCGCTATTCGTGTGGCGCGTATTGCCCGCACCCTTCAGCCTTCAGAGACTACCATTGAGAACATCTACAATCAAGCGTCTTCTTTTGCTGCAGGATCTAATCGCGAAACCTTCACTTCACGGGCTGAGGAAGCAGGTTATGCGCCTCGTCCGGTAACAGGCTTGAAAGAGTTCGATGAGAACATCACGGGCTTGGGGAACAACCGCGCGATTGTGCGTTGGACATTTGAGGAAAAGCGTACCGAAGGAGATATTCAATTGTTCTCCAACGGAACTGAATCTTATGCCGTGGTTCTGCTTGACCAGATTAAAGAAGAAGGACTTCCCTCTGTTGAGGAGGTGGAGGCTTTGGTAAAGCCCAAGGTTATTCTTGAGAAGAAAAAGGAACAATTGGCTAAGCGCATGAAAGAGGCTTTTGATGGAGCAAGCTCTATTGAAGATGCTGCAGCCAAGTTGGGAATTGCAGCCGACAAGATCTTCGATCAGCGCTTGAACTTCATGCAAGTGAATGTAACGGGCGTAGGAGGTGAGCCAGATTTTGTGGCCATGATGAGCGGCATGCCTTTGAATGAAATGTTTGCTCCTTTTGCAGGTGAAAGAGCGGTATTTGCCGGAATGGTGGTGGAGCGCGATATGCCCATGACCCAAGGAGATGTAACCAGCCTCTTAGAACAAAATCAGGGCCCGATGAGAACACGTCTTCCTAGCGCTCTCATTCAAGCCATGGAAGATCAAGCCACCATTAAAGACATGCGGGCTAAGTTCTATTGAGAATAGTGAAGCATAAGAAAACGGCGGTAAGAGATCATCTTGCCGCCGTTTTTATTTAGAGTACCAGCAGTCGGTAAGCGTCGAGGCGAAGGAAAATGAAAAGCAATAGGGTGAAGCCCCAGAGAGAAGAGCCGCCGTAGCTAAAGAAAGGCAATGGAATTCCAATAACCGGCGCCAGTCCTACCGTCATAGCAATGTTCACAGCAAAGTGCAGGAATAGGATAGAGGCTACCGAATAGCCATATATTCTGCTGAACCTCGAGCGTTGTCTTTCAGCCAAGAACACCAAGCGAAATAACAAGATCACGAAGAGCAACACCACCGTTGCGCTGCCCAGAAAGCCCCATTCTTCCCCAACGGTGCAGAAGATAAAGTCAGTGGTTTGTTCGGGTACAAAATCGAATTTGGTTTGGGTTCCTTGCAAATACCCTTTGCCATACAATCCTCCAGATCCTATGGCAATCAAGCTTTGGTTGGTATTGTACCCAATCCCTTTGGGGTCTTCCGCTTTGCCAAGCAAGATGTTGATTCTGTTGCGATGCCGGTCTTCCAATAATTCATTGAAAGCAAAATCAACGGATAATACCACCAATACACTGAAGGCCGCCACCAATAATGACCACAGCCATAGACCTTTTATTTTGCGGAAGAGCCATGCCACGGTCAAGGCTATACCAGCTATGCCCGAAATCAACCAAATTTGTGGGAGCAACAAGCTCAATAAAAAGAGTGCCGCCATTCCCAACAGTCCGAAGATGATCCATGAAGGCATGCCTTCTCTGTACAAAGGGAAGATCAAAGCGGTATAGACCAAGGCAGAGCCCATATCGGGTTGCGGCAAGATGAAAAGGATAGGTGCCGCGATAATCACAACCGCCAAGAATTTGTCTTTGGCCTTGATAAGATCGCGCTCTTCTCGGGTTAAGATTTTGGCCAGCGCCAACGCAGTAGCGAATTTCATGAATTCAGAAGGCTGAAGGCTAAAACCTCCGAAGGTATACCATGAGCGAGCCCCGCTTATAGTGGTGCCAAAGACCAATACGCCAGCCAATAAGACCAAGGCTGAGAGATAGATCGGAATGGCCAGGCGTTCATATAAACGACCATCGAGAAACAATACCAATACCACCAAGGCCACAGAAGAAATGATCCAAAGGAGTTGCTTGCCATACTCTTGAGACATGTCGAACAAGCTCGCATGATCTTCGTTGTAAGCGGCCGCATAAATGTTTAACCAGCCCATCAACACCAGCGCAAAGAAGAGTAGGGCTGAAACCCAATCCAAGTTCCAAAAGATGCTGCGGGCTTCTCTCATGGCAGAACAGTAGGCTGCGTCATCAATTCTAGTTGTTTGGCATACTCCTCACTGAGGTCGCCTTCTTCCATCCGCTTCATTAAGGCCTCTCGGCTGATCTCTCCTGTGATAAAATACTCCATCATCAAACTGGCAATGGGTGCCGCCCAACGAGAACCCCAGTATCCATTTTCTACAATAATGGAAATGGCAATCTTGGGATCGTCTTTGGGGGCAAAGGCAATGAAAATGGAGTGATCTTGTCCGTGTGGATTTTCAGCTGTTCCTGTTTTTCCGCACATCGGAATGGAGTCAAGTCGAGAGGCTCTGGCGGTTCCTTCTTCAAATACCAAGTGCATGCCTTCAATGACCGGTTCAAAATGCTTGGGATCAATGGTAGTTGGCCGTGGAGTGAGGAAGCGTTCATTCTTTTCTTCCCCTATTTTCTTGACAATGTGTGGGGTAAAGAAATGGCCTCTGTTGGCAATGGCAGCCGCTACATTGGCCATTTGAATAGGAGTGAGAACCAATTCACCTTGCCCAATGCCCAAAGAGATGGTGCTCACTGCCTTCCATTGGGTGTAGCCGAAAGCCCGATCGTAATACGCAGCATCAGGCACCAAACCACGCCTTCCGGTGGGCAGGTCGTTGTTGAGAAAATCACCAAGACCAAAACTCTTCACATGCTTTGACCAGGCATCCATTCCCAACTGGGCACTGGGGTAGTTCTCAATAACCCGTTTAAAAACTGTGCAGTAGTAATTGTTGCAACTTTTAGAAATAGAGGTGAGTAGGGCAATCGGACTGGAAGTTCCGCAGTGACAGGCCACGTGCAATCGCCCGAAGTGAAATCCGTGGTGACAGCTGAAGCTGGTTTGGGTATTGATTACCCCTTCTTGCAACCCAATGAGGGCATTGATCAGTTTGAAAGGAGACCCCGGTGGATATTCAGCCAACAGGGCTCTGTCATACAAGGGTTTGTTGAGGCTGTCATTGTACAATTGGGCATAGTTGGCCGATCGCTTTCTTCCTACCAGTAGGTTGGGGTCATAGGTCGGACTGCTCACGAGTGCTAGGATTTCTCCACTGGAAGGTTCAATGGCCACAATACTTCCGCGCTTGTTCTTCATCAATCGCTCTCCTAGCAATTGCAGATCGATGTCAATGGTGGAGATGAGGTCGGCTCCTGGTACGGCGGCCGTGTCGTACTGGCCTTCGCGATAACTTCCTTTTTCGCGATTGTGTACATCAACCATGATGTAGCGTACTCCCGGTTTGCCCCGCAATTCGTTTTCGTAGGCTTTTTCAATTCCGCTTACCCCATGGAGGTCGCCCATCTCATATTCTGGATGGTCGCGCACATAGCGTTCGGTTACTTCGCCAATGTAGCCCACCACATTGGGCGCTCCCACATAAGGGTAGTTGCGCTGTAAACGCTTTTGCACATACATGCCTTTGAACTCGTGCATCCATTCTTGCAAACGCGCGTAGGCAGGGGCCTCTATTTGGGCTACCACTACTGACGGCTTGAAGGAAGAGTACCGCCTTGCTTTTTTGAATTGCTTGCGAAGTCTTTCTACTGGCTCGTTCAGCAGTTGTCCTAAATGAAGGGTGTCAAAAGCCCCACATTGAGATGGAATCACCAAGAGGTCATAGGCGGGGAGGTTGGCCACCAACAGCTTCCCATTGCGGTCATAGACGCTTCCTCTGGGTGCATAAACCTTTTCTTTTCGGATGGCATTGCTGTCTGCATTCAGCTTGTATCGGTCGTCAATTACTTGAATGTAGAACAAGCGGCCAATGAAGACCATCCCCGTGAGGGCAAAGAAAAAATAGACGAGTACAGCGCGGTTCAAAATGCAGATTCCTTGAGCCTTCCCAAAAGAAGGTAACCAATCAAAATCACCACAAAACTGAACAAAGCGGTGTAAAGGGCTTCGGGAAAAGCCAACCAGAAGCTGCTCCAAGAGAAACCATCCAGCAGAAAAAGCAAATAGTGGTGAATCAAAAGGGCGGTGAAAACATACACCCCAAACTTTCTAATTCCCATTGCTCCGAGACTCAGTCTTTCATATTCTAATCCGCCTTGGGTAGCCACCAAACGAATCAGTCCTTTCCTAAAAAAAGCAATCGCTGTGGTGGCAAATGCATGGATGCCTCCGGTTCCTTCAAAGAGGTCAACCGCCAAGCCCAAACCAAAGGCTGTGAGCATGGTGGTCAACGGACGAGTTTCGGCAGGCAGAATTAAAATGGCCAAAGGGTAGATGTACGGATTGATATAAGCCAGCAACTCAATTTCATTGAGCAGAAGTACCTGCAAAAGCCACAAGAGAAGGATGCCCACCAAGGCTTGTAAGTCGAGGTTTCTCATGGCTGCTGACTGTAAAGTTCTAAACTATCTCGTTCTGTCAACAAGAGATGTTCAACCACTTGTACCTGATTCAATCTGCTAAAATCAACGCTTAGGCGCAATTGGGCCTGCTTGAAAAGTTCATCGCTGCCAGCCTCAACAGATTCTACTACGCCAATGGCTATGTGGGGTGGCAATATGCCTGAAATGGCGGTGCTGAAAATGGTGTCTCCTTTTGCGACAGGTGCTTGCAATGGAATATCTTCCAACTGTGCGAAACGGTAATCACGGGCATCCCAACGTACGGTGCCAAAATAGTGGGTGTTGCCAATGGTGCCACTGGTGCTAAACCTGCTGTGCAATAAAGGAATAACGGTGGCGTAATGCCGAGAACATGCTTTGATAGCCCCAATTACGCCATGGGCTGAAATAACCCCCATGCCAGCTTCTAAGCCATGCACACTGCCTTTGTTAAGGGTGATTAAATTGTCTCTTCGGGTGAAGGATGAGTTGATTACTTGGGCCGAAGTGAACACGTACTTCCGCATCAGCAGCGTATCGAGTTTTTCTTCTTTGGTGCTGTACAACTCAAAATAATGGTCTTTCAGCAGGCTTTGAAGCCGGGCGTTTTCTTCGCTTAATTGGCGGTTCTGCTCCCGAAGTGAAAAGAATTCAGAAATATGCGTGCGTTGTTCGTAAAGAAAGCCACTGAGCTCTGCACTCATGCCCAAATACTGCGCCCGTTGAAACGGACGCTGGCGAATGGTGAGAAGCAAACTCACCGCTTGCAGCAGCAGAAACAGCAGCAGCATGCGGTGGCGGACCAAAAAATCCAGCAGTCTTCTCATCTCCCGAGGCCTATCGCATCAGGAAGTTGAATTTATCGATGTTTTTCAAGGCAATGCCGGTGCCCCGAACCACTGCGCGCAGCGGATCTTCTGCCACGTAAACAGGTAGTTCCGTTTTGTTGGAAATCCTTTTGTCTAAGCCGCGCAGCATCGAACCGCCTCCAGCCAAGTAGATTCCACTGTTGTAGATATCTGCCGCCAATTCGGGAGGCGTCATCGACAAAGCCTCCATAATTGCTTCTTCAATTCGGGTGATGGACTTATCCAAAGCGCGAGAAATCTCTTTGTAGGTCACCACCACCTGCTTGGGTTTGCCGGTCATCAAATCGCGACCTTGAACGGCGTAGTCATCTGGTGGACTTTCCAATTCATCCAAAGCGCTGCCAATCTCAATTTTGATTTGTTCTGCTGTGCGCTCCCCAATAAATAGGTTGTGGTGGGCACGCATGTAGAAGCTAATGTCGTTAGTGAAAACGTCGCCGGCTACTTTAATGCTCTTATCGCAAACAATTCCGCCCAATGCCAACACGGCAATTTCAGTAGTACCACCGCCAATATCAATAATCATATTGCCTTTGGGTTCTTGCACATCCACCCCTATACCAATGGCAGCAGCCATAGGCTCGTGGATGAGGTAGACTTCTTTGGCTCCGGCATGCTCAGCAGAGTCTCTTACCGCGCGTTTCTCTACCTCGGTAATTCCAGAAGGAATGCAAATCACCATACGGAGGGAGGGCGCCATCCATCGGTTGCGCAAGCCGGGAATGCTTTTGATGAATTCCCTGATCATGTGCTCCGATGCACTGCAATCGGCCCTCACCCCCCCACCCACAGGGCGAATGGACTCCATGTCTTCGTCCGTTTTGCCATGCATCTGCCGCGCCTCATGCCCGGTAGCAATGATGCGATTGGTAGCGCGATCGATAGCTACAATAGAGGGGGCATCCACCACTACTTTGTCGTTGTGAATGATGAGCGTATTGGCCGTTCCGAGGTCAATGGCAATATCTTGGGTGAACAGATCGAGAAGTCCCATGGGGATGCTAGTACGCTTTTTAGTGTTTAAAATGGCGATAGCCTGTGAAGACCATGCTCATTTGATGTTCGTTGCAATAGTCGATAGACGCTTGGTCTTTGATAGAGCCGCCGGGTTGAATAACGGCTCTAATGCCTGCTTCATAAGCAATCTCCACGCAATCAGGAAAGGGGAAGAAAGCATCAGAAGCCATAACGGCTCCTTGTAGATCCATTCCGAAGGCTTGAGCCTTGGCGATGGCATGTCGAAGGGCATCTACCCGAGAGGTTTGTCCGGTACCACTGCCCAGTAGTTGCTGTCCCTTGGCCAAAACAATGGTGTTGCTTCGGGTGTGCTTGCTCACTTTGGAGGCAAATAAAAGATCGTCAATCTGGGCATTGGAAGGCGCTATTTGGGTAACTACTTTCAGGTCGCCTTCGTGATCAGTATGGTTGTCCGTTTCCTGTTCCAACATCCCGTTGAGGATGGATCGGAATTGCTCCCGCGGACGAACAATATGTTTGGTCTGAAGGAGGATGCGGTTTTTTTTGCTTTGTAAGAGTACCAGGGCTTCAGAAGAAAAACCCGGAGCCAGCAGCACCTCGAAGAAGAGGCTGTTCATCTTTTCTGCGGTGGCCAAATCAATGGGTTTGTTGGAGGCCAAGATGCCCCCAAAGGCCGAAACGGGATCTGCCGCCAAGGCAGCCTCCCAAGCTTCTTCAATGGTATCACGAGAAGCCAGGCCACAGGCGTTGTTGTGCTTGATGACGGCACAAGTTGGACTCACAAACTCGTTCAACAGCCACCACGCGGCATCTATATCTAGCAGGTTGTTGTAACTCAACTCTTTGCCATGGAGCTGGGTAAAAGCTTCTTCTAAGTTGCCCAGGTAACGCGCTTTTTGGTGCGGATTCTCCCCATACCGGAGGGCTTTACTACCGCCCATCCAAGTTTCAATGGCGCGATCATAATGGGCACTTACGCCAAAGGCCCTTTTGGCCAGCAGCCGGCGATCTGCTAGTTCAGTATGCCCCTTTTTTGCACGCAACAAGGCTTCAGCTTCGGCATAAGCGCCTCGGTCAGGCACAATAAGCACGTCTTTGTGGTTTTTGGCCGCTGCACGAATGAGCGAGATTCCACCAATATCAATCTTTTCGATGATCGCACTCTCATCAGCTCCGGAGCTTACCGTGTCTTCAAATGGATATAAATCCACCACCACAATGTCGATCTCCGGAATCCCGAAGGAAGCCATTTCGGCTTGGTCTCCTTCTTCGCTTCTGCGTGCGAGAATTCCTCCAAAAACTTTGGGGTGAAGGGTCTTCACTCGTCCACCCAGAATGGAAGGATAAGAGGTGAGATCTTCTACCTTTTTCACTGGAATGCCCATTTGCTCAATGTGCGAATAGGTTCCACCTGTTGAGTAAAGTTCAATTTCCAGTTCGTGCAAGCATCTCACCAGATCATCAAGACCTTCTTTAGAGAATACAGACACCAGGGCAGTGCGGGCGCGCTTCAATGGCAGTGATTTGAAGGGGAGTAAAAGTAGGCGCGAAGATAGTGTTTTTGAGGGCGTAGACATGCCTTCAATTGTGTGTAAATTGCCCCGCAAAGCCCATCAAATGTTCCAACGTATCGGCCTGTTTTGGGAGAGTGTACGCTCGGCGGTGCATGCCTTGACCGTGAATAAGCTCCGTGCCGTTCTCAGTTTGTTTGGCATATCCATCGGCATCTTTTCCATCATCTTGGTCTACACCGTAGTAGATTCTCTGGAGGCCAATATCCGCAATAGCGTGGAGTCTTTGGGCAACAACGTGGTGTATGTGCAGAAGTGGGGATGGGGTGGAGGTGGCGAGTACCCCTGGTGGAAGTACCTCCAAAGGCCAGAACCTTCGTTTGACGACTTCAAAAAGTTACAGCAGCGGTTCGACAAGGCCGAAGCGGTAGTTTTTGGAACTTCCATGAATGCAGTGGCCAAGCACGGCAGCAATTCAGTAGAAGATATTGGGGTGTTAGGGGCTACCCACGACTACTATCGCGTGTGGGAATTTGAACTTTCCGAAGGCCGCTATTTCACAGAACTGGAGTCTGTCTCTGGTCCGAATGTAGCCATCATAGGGGCTGATATTGCCGAAGGACTCTTTGTTTCAACCCGTGCGGAAGGAAAGTCGATCAGTCTACTGGGTCGAAAGTATACGGTTATAGGGGTTTTTGAACGGGTAGGGAAGAGCTTGGTGGGAGAAGATATGGATGAGCTTGTGCTCATTCCGGCAGCCAGCATGCGCAAATTGGTCAATCCTGATCGTCAACAGGGCAATATGATCATGGTGAAGGCCAAGCCCAGCATTCCGATGGATGAGTTCAAAAGCGAACTCAAAGGGGTGATGCGTACCATCAGGCGCTTAAAGCCAAAAGTAGATGATGACTTTTCCCTCAATGAAATTTCTCTCATCGCCCAAGGTCTCGATCAAATGTTTGGGGTTTTGGGGATGGCCGGAACCGTTATTGGGGTCTTTTCGGTGCTGGTAGGTGGCTTCGGCATTGCCAACATCATGTTTGTGAGTGTGAAAGAACGCACCAATCAAATCGGAATTCAGAAAGCCTTGGGCGCTCGAAGCAGCTTCATACTCTGGCAGTTTCTGTCAGAATCTGTTTTGCTTTCCATCTTGGGTGGATTGGTCGGTTTGATGGTGGTATTGTTGGCTGTTCCCTTTCTCAGTAATTGGATGGGTTTCGACATTTTCATGAGTGCAGGCAACATCATCAATGGCATCGGCATCTCTACTGTGGTAGGATTGATCAGCGGCACCATTCCCGCCATAATGGCTGCGCGCTTAGATCCAGTTGAAGCCATCCGAAGCGGAATCTGAGTTTTCTATTGAAACGCTTCCCAGTGCTCTCCGATGCGTTCGCTCAAAGCCGATAGCAACAGGCTGTCTTCCGCACCAAAAGGGTCAAGGTCATTGCTGTCTATGTCAATCTGGGCCACCAGTTGTTCACCCGCATAAATCGGGAAAACCACTTCAGAGCGCACCTGGGCACTGCACGAAATGTAATTGGTCTGTTCGCGCACATCGGGCACAAAGAAAGCTTCGCCACTTACCGCTACTTGACCGCAGATGCCTTTTCCAAATGGAATGGTCACATGGTCTGTGGGTAATCCATCAAAACAAAGAAGATGCAAGCTTTGCGCTGCATGATTCATGGTGTAGATGCCCACCCATTGGTAGTGGGGAATTTCGTCTTTTAAAAGTTTACACATCGCTTGAAGTGCACGGGCGTCTTTTTGCTCAGCGGCGCGATCGATGGATTGCAATGCGGCATTTTTTGCCTTTCCCCAGTGAATCATAAACCCAAAGTGTGTAGAAAATGGGGGGTGAAAATAATAAGACCAATGGCTGCTGAAGCAATGGAAACAATCAGTACGGCAGCTGCTGCCAAGTCTTTGGCTTGGCCGATGAGCGGATCGTAATCTGCTTGAATGTGATTGGCCAATCGTTCCAATGCCGAATTGAAGGCTTCGGCTGAAAAAACCAAACCGATGCAAAGAATTACAAAAAGCCATTCCACTTGGCTAATGGGATAGTAGCATGCCAAAGGCAATAAGAGCAGCGTCACAAAAGCGTGGAAACGGGCGTTGCGTTCTTCCTTGAGCAAGGTGCGCATCCCCTGAAAGGCAAAAACAAATCCTTTGAAAAATGGGTGCATTCCCCAACGTTTTTAGTGAACTATGCGTAAGCCAAAAGTACCTCAGAACCTCATGAGAAAGCTGAAAAGCAGGTGCTATACTCATTCATGTGAACAAATAAGCACTTTGTTTGCGGGATTCAAGCGGTTTTTCCAACTGTAGATAACGAATGAATTACCTTGCACCCAGCGAAATCTAATCAAGCGCTATGCGGAAGAAGTATCTAAACGGAATTTTGACTGGCCTCCTGCTACTGGGCTTTGCGCAACTCCGTTCCCAAACCATCCTCGACATCACTTCCCTCAACACCACCCAATTGAACGGCACCACGCCCACCAATGGGATCTGTCCGGGAGGTTCTTACGAACTACTGTTCGACGTTACACTTGGATCGGTGAATCCATTCGCCACCATCAACGTGTTCATTGTAGACACCAACAACCCCTTCAATCCGATTAACAACACCAGCGTTGGCGATACCTCCTTCAACTTTGCCCTGGCACAAGGCGCTACAGGAATTCCTGTTTCTATAGACATTCCTTTCAACATACCTGCAGGCGACTATCTCTTCTACTTGGTAGTAAACGCCGCCAGTGTAACCCCACCGCCTTTTTCATCAGACACCACAGATGCAGAGCGCACCCGCTTGCAGTTGCCCAGAGCTACCATGATTCTCGATACCAGCGCGCTCACGGGTAATACCAATATCTTCAGAACCGATAGCGGTAGGGTGTTGCGTTCTTTCGATCTCATTACCGGTTTCCCCATTCCGGGCGGTGAAGATGTAGTGCTTTCTACTCCGGTTCCTCAACCAACAGACAGTACCGTCAACTTCTGCAAAGGGGATAGTCTTTACCTCTGGAATCCAGATTCTCTGCTCAGCAATACCGAACATGTTTGGTACCGCGATGGGGCCCAGATTTCTCCTCCCAACTCCAACCTCGGTCATTTATGGGTCACAGACCCGGGCTATTACGCCCTTCGAACCATTAACTCCAGCACTTGCGATGACTCTACCGCCTACATCGGAGTAGGTCGTCCGGGCTTTGGAGGTTCCATTACCCGCGGCATAAGCGGCATTTACTTCCATTCTTACGATGTAGACACCGCTTTAAATCGAATTGGAGTGGGCAATGCCGTTGGAAAACCCACGCGCTTCTGTCATGGTGACTCAGTCATCATTGAAGCTCGTCAGACTTCCTCCCATCCATTGGGCTATTATGAGTACCAATGGGTGGCCAATGGCACAGACTCTATCAGTACCGACTACCGCATTATTGTTAAACAGCCGGGTAGCTTTGAGGTGTACATCACCGAAATCATCGACAGCAGCTTCACTTGCCAAGTGAAATCCAATCTGGTGCAAGTAGAGGTAGACCCGCTTCCGGGTTCAGAGATTGGCACGCCTGGCGCCACCATCTGCTTCGGCGACACCATTGCGGTGCAAGACACCAACACCTACGTACCTTCTAATATCTATACGTGGTTTGCCAACGGACAGAACCTTTTAGGGGTTTTTGGCGATACCAATTTTGTGAAGATCGATACCACCTTGCTCGCCACCTTGGGCATTGGGCCTGATACCAGTCTGTTCATGACCCTCGTTGTCACAGATACTTTGGGTTGCGACAGCTTGAGCACACCTGTGGTTTTTGATTTCCAGCTTTATCCAGACATCGCCCTCAGCACCAATGACACCATAGGATTGTGTGTGGGCGATAGCGTGATTGTCTCGGCTTTTACCACCAACAGCGTATCGTCTGTATTCACTTGGTACGATTTGCCCGGAAATAATACGGTATCTAACAGTGCCAACTACAAAGTGTTAACCGATGGCACCTACTGGGTGGAAGCAGTTGGACCCAACGGCTGCGCCAAGTCTGATACGCTCTATGTCTTCGACTTGACCATCAACGCCAATGCGGGTCCGAACCAAGTGGTAGATTCTGGTGCGGTGGTGCAACTGGGCGCAACAGGCGGAGTAGACTACTACTGGTACGCCAATTCGCCAGTGTACTTCAATAATCCTTTTGACCAGAATGCCCAAACCATCCCTACCCAAGACACTACCATCTATTATGTGGAAGTAGTAGGGGCCAATGGATGCTCAGACCTTGACAGCATGTTTGTGTTTGTTCGTCCGCGCGTGCCCGATCCGCTGGAAGGTATTGCCAACACCCAAAATGTAATTACACCCAATGGGGATGGGGTGAATGATGCCCTCGACTTAAGTAGAATTATGGACGGTGCTTCATGTGAATTGCGCGTAATGAATCGTTGGGGATCAGAAGTCTACCTCGATTCTGGCTATGACAACTCATGGGAAGGTCAAGACAGCGGAGGCAATCTGCTGCCCGATGGCACCTATTATTATACGTTGCGATGTCCGGGAGACGACTTCCGCCTCAAAGCAGCTGTTACCATCCTTAGCGGGAGTTCCAATTAATTAAAGGACGAAGAAGCTCATGATGAAGAAAGTAATCCTCTCGGCCATTTGTCTGTTCAGCTTGGCAACTCTCCAAGCCCAACAGGTTCCATTGTATAGCAACTACTTTTTTACCCCTTATATCTACAACCCGGCGCTGTCTGGGGCCAAAGGGGTAACCGAAGCCACCTTGGTGCACCGCCGCATGTGGTCAGGTGTGCAAGGCTCTCCTGAAACCTCCGCTCTTGGCATTAATGGGGCCATTGGCAAACAGCGTATCGGTTGGAGTGCGTATGCTTATGCAGACCGTACCGACATCCTTTCACGGGTGGGTATTTATGGCAGCTATGCCTATCATTTGCAGTTGAGCGACAAAAATGTGCTCAGCTTTGGGATGTCTGCCGGTTACATCAACCAGAGTATTGATCTGGCCAACGTGAACGTAGGCAATCGCTTAGACCCTGTGCTGTTTATCACGCCTGATGATCGTGGAACGTTTGATTTAAACATCGGCTTGAACCTGCGCATAGACAAGTTGCAGTTGGGTTTTGCGGCACCGCAAATCCTTGGCTCTTCTATCAAGTACAGCGAGAACTATGGTGGCGAAGTCTTCTATCAGTTGATTCGCCACTATGTTGCTACTGGCCAATATAACTTAGAGGTACAGGGCGATCGCATGGTGCTGAGTCCGTTTGTAATGATTCGGGCCGCAGAGAATGTGCCCTTTCAGTATGATGTGGGTGCAATGTTCAGCATGAAGAAATATGGTTTTGTAGGCCTTACTTACCGCAGTGAGTACGCCGTAACTGCCAACTTTGGGGTGCATCTTACCCCTGAGCTCAGCGTGGGCTATGCGCACGACTTCAGTTTGAATACTTACGCGTCTCAGTTGGGAACCAGCAATGAGTTTATGCTGACCTATCGCTTTGGTGATAACAGCAAAAACGAGCGTCTCGAGAACGAAATCAAGAAGCTCAAAGAGAACGACAAGCGCAAGGCCCAAGAGTACGAAGAGATGATTGACGAGCGCTTGGAAGAGTTCAAAGACGAGTACAAGCGTGATATTGAAGAAACCGCTAAAAAGGCTGCTGAGAAAGCCGCTGGCGAAGCTGCCGCTCAAGCCGAGGCCAATGGTCAGCAAGGAGGTGCCCAAGGAGGCGCTGCAGGAGTGGCTGGCGGTAGAGGTGCTCAACAACAAGGAGGTAGAGGACAAGATGCAGCTGGTGGCAATGGCCAAGGAGCTGCTGGCGGTCAAGGTGCCGCAGGAAATGGTGCACAAGGCTATCCCCAAGAGAGCTATCCTTCTAATGTAGAGCCCGGAACCCGCGGTTTCTATGTGGTAGCTGGTGTGTTTAGCAGCGAAGCCAATGCCGTGCGCATGGTGCAGAACATTACCTCACAAGGCTTGCAAGCGCGCTTCTTCCGTGATTATACCAACGGTTTCTATTATGTGTACCTCCTCCGTTTCGATAGCTACCGCGATGCCAGTGGGGCTAAGAGCTCACGTTTGAACGGACAGTACAATGGAGAGTTGTGGATCAAGATCATCGAGTGATCTACTACCTGGAAATCTGAGACTCAGAAAAGAGCTGCCGCAAGGCGGCTCTTTTTTTGTTCTCAAACTATTATCAAACAACTTGACATACTGTTGCAATAAGCCAGTTTCACTAATTGTGTAGCCGAGCTGTGAGGTTAAGGGAATCCTTCTTACTAGCTAATTGTTCTTATAAAAGTTGTGGATCTAATAAAGTCCATTCCTAGTCTCAGAAATCTCCTGAAGAGTGAGCGCATCCATAGTACGTGAATACATACTATGGTATTAAGTGTCTCTGCTTGAATGGCCTTTCACGAAATGTGGTCAAATCAGAGCCTTTTTAAATCTAGCCGGCTTTGAACATCTTTTACTTTTTCTTGGAATTGGTGGTGGAGCTCTTCGGTAAAGTGACTTTCCCAATCTCCTGCAACACCTTTTCTGTAGAAGGAAGTAGGGTCTTTGCCTGCATCATCTTTTTTGGCCATACTAGAAAACGAATGTTCAGCAACCGTTTTCTCTATCTGCTGTTGATTGGCAGGAATAGAATAGAAAGCTACAATCTCACTTAAAACTTTGTTGGTGTCTTCCAATAAGTCGCTGTAATCGTAAATTTTACACCAAGGTTCATGGGCATACTGCTTCCAACTCTCAACCCAAATTACGTAGTCTTCTAGACGATGTTGGATAAAAAAGTCAAGACTTTCATTGATCGACTTGCCACGGAAGTTCCGGTGGTCTGAGTGATAGCTTGTTCTTTGAACGTAGAAAATATAACTCACAGCAATGTCTCTTAGATCACGTGTGATAACAACAACCTTTCTTCGATCAGATTTAATAATGTCAATGTTGTGTTGACTGGCCCAGATATGCATTTTGAGTACTGCATTGACTTTAGCCAAGCGTTTAAACGTATTTGAAGGGAGCGGATGAGAGTGACTCTCATAATTCAATTGGGAATGGATTACGGCTTCTGGAATCATTATCTCCGAATAGCCCGTAAGGTGGGAAATCATTCTCTTTACCCAAGTAGAGCCGCTTTTCGGTATTCCAACTACGAAAATGAGTCCTATCCCTTTTTTAGTATGCTTTTGGATGGAATACTTTTGGTACCAATATCGGGGCCATGCAATGAGAACATACAAGGTAGGTCCTATCCAATGCGGAATATTGCGCCTCGCAAACTTTTCTAACTGTCTAAGTTGACTGTGTGATTTGAGTTCCGCCATTTTCTTGAGCTTGTTGCTTTCACATTGAAGAAAGTTCCCTCCCTAAGGAGCAGGCAAAAATAGATGGATCATCTATTCAAAGCAGAAACGATTGAAACTCCTTTATTTCT
>CAZDPF010000035.1:0-9059 GCA_964507215.1 uncultured Chryseobacterium sp.
ATAGCAAGATAGAAATAGAAATGTGTTGGTATTCAAAATAGTTAATCGCAAGAATCTGTCATCTTCCTTGGAGGTTTGGAAGGTGAGGAAGTGAGGATGTGATAGAATCGATCCCGAGGTCTCGGGACTTCGCTCTGCTGCGCAGTAGCTCACAGAATCGAGACGCGAGAATCGAGAGACGAGAAGTTGTGGCAATGCCTGAAATAGGTTTAGGGATAGATAACAGATGACAGAGATCAGATAACAGAAAGTGTTGGTATTCAGTATGGTAAACTTTGAAAATCTGTCGTCTGTGATCTGTAATCTGTCATCTTCCTTGGGTTTGGGATAGATAACAGATAACAGAAAAGTTGGCAATACCCGAAACAAATTGACACTTTCAGGTCTTAGTTCTTGAGAATAGATAAAAGATAAGAGTAACAAAAGCTTTCTCGAGTCTCGCTTCTCGTTTCTCAATTCTAAAAAATCTAGCCCAACTCTACCTCCTCCTGCCGCTGTACTCCATGGCTTCGCCCTTGCCTATGCTGTAACTCACGCCTAGTGTAATAAACCTTCCGCGCTGTGAGAAACTGTAGGCATTAAAAGCGGCTTGATCAGCTACACTTTCTTGTATGCGAGAAGCCAATAAATCGCGTACGCCCAGATTCACCACCATCTTGCCCTTCCACACTTTCTTGCGAACGCCAATATCCATAAAAGCAAATCCGGAAACTTCGCCCTGCACATTGGCAAAAGGCGACTGATACTCACCTGATACTTCCAACTCCCAAGCATAGGGCAACTTTGCCCGGCCTGTCCAGCGGGTAAACCATTGGGTGCCCGTAAAATCAAACGATTGCTCATCAAACTGTCCGCGACGCATAAAAAAGCCATAGTTGAAATCGCCATTGATACTCAACCATTTCAAAGGACTGTATTTGCCATTCCATTCAATTCCGCTTTGCTGACGGATGCCAATATTCTCCGGACGAACAATACTCACGTTGTCTTGAAATAGGGTGACGCGCTCAATTACATCGGTAGTGGTTAAGTGATACACACTCATATTCATTGAGAACTTTTCACCCACCCATATACCGGTCATTTCGTAAGAATCTGCCAACTCAGGCTGCAGATTCGGGTTCCCCATGCGGATGTTGTAATTGTTGCGAATGTTGAAGAATGGATTTAAATCCCACAGGCGCGGACGGTAAATGCGTTTGGAAAAGCCCACTTGGAAAGACAGCTGTTCGCTCCATTTGAAAGAAGCATGCGCCGAGGGAAAGAAATTTCGATAAGCTTGCTTGTTCTCTTCCCCCGTTGTTACCAAAGCAGTTTGCAAAAGGGTTTGCTCTATTCGTCCACCCAATTGCACGCCCCATCGTTCTTTTTCCAATGCGGTGGTGAGGTAAACGCCCAAGACTTCTTGCTGAAAACGAAAGTCGTTGGTGAGGGTTGAATCCAATTGAAAACCGTCAGAAGTGGCATTGTACACCGCATAATCATTGCCCACATCATTGCTTTCAAATTGCGCCCCGGCTTCAAGCTTCCAATCGCTCATAGGCCGGGTATAATCGAGCTTGTGGATGTAATCGCGCTGAAAGAAACGGGTTTCAGTTCGCTGATCCGGATTGAGCGAAATGCCTTCCAACAGGCGATTCTCAAAACTTGAGGTCTGTTCTTTCCCGAAGAAATTGCCCAATGTGCTGAATTGCAACACATGGTCTTCATGGTTTTGAAACTGTCGCTGATACTGCAAATCATACTGGTACTTGGGATTGCCCGCGCTGGTGACCTCGGTTCTGCGGTAACGCGATTCCAACACGCCTTGCCGGTAAATGTCAAAATCCGTTTCCGAGGGCTGGTCTTCATCTTCATAGGCGTAGCTGCCCGAAAGGGTGAACACATTCCATTGGTTCAGGTAGTAATCGGCCCCCAGGGTGATATTGGCAAAGCGCTCATTGCGGTATTCCACGCCCTTGCTGCGCACTTCGGTGCTGTCTACTTTATTGAAGTTGCTGCTTTTCCGATAGCTCGGCAGCGAGCGATAGCCTCCACCAAATTGGGTGAAGAAGTTGAAGTGTTCGGTACGCCTGTTTAAGCTTCCCCCAATGCTGTGGTTGGCCGGCACTCCGGTGTTCAACGAAATAGATCCATTGAGCCCCTTTTTCTCTTCCTTCTTGAGTACAATGTTGATGATGCCCGAAGAGCCTTCGGCTTCGTATTTCGCAGACGGATTGGTGATCACTTCGATGCGTTCAATCATATCTGCAGTAATGGTGCTCAAGGCTGTTCCGCCTTCGTCTGAGAGCACCGAAGGCTTGCCGTTGATGAGAATTTGCACCCCGGAGTTGCCACGCAAACGCACATTGCCTTCAATGTCTACATTCACAGAAGGTACATTGCTCAGCACATCCAAGGCGCCCAGTCCGGTGCTCGCCAGGTCTTGACCCACGTTAAACACCCGCTTATCCAGTTGAAACTCTACCCGAGAACGCTCGGCGGTTACCTCTACTTCCTCCAGAGTTTGGGCATCTTCCTCCAGAAAGATGGTGCCTATTGCCATGAGGCCGTTTTCCGCCTCTGGAGCCGGAATACGTTTGAGTTGATAACCCAATGAACTAACTTCTATTGTCACCGATCGGCTGGGAATCTCCAAAGAAAAGTAGCCTTCTACATCGGTGGTGGTTCCTGCAACCAACAATTGGTTACTCAGCGATTTCACCACAACGGCCGCAAACGGAATGGGCGTTTCAAGCTTTTGGTCAACCACCCTTCCGGTGAGCTGTAAGGCCTTCTGCGACCAAAGTGCCGTACTTCCCATGAAGAAAAGCAGGAAGCACAAGCAAGCGGCGAGAGTGGCTGATAGCCCGCGTTTTTGAAAGAGGTTCAATATTGGGTTCAAATACAAATGGCTTAAACGACTGCGAAGGTATTTACTTCATCGTTTAAACATGGAACGGTTCCGGTGGATGATGGTTCATAGGAGAAATGGTCACGCTCAAGCTTTGCTATAGAGGCTTGGAAAAGGGGGATGAATCTATTCACCATTTCAACCCCAGCTTTGCTCGCCTGATTTCCTTCCTCTCCTGCGCAAACCCATGCAATGCAAGCCATATAATCCTGTAATTTTAGCGGCTGTACACGCTTTAATTCTTGTATATGCTTCCGTTCAAGCTGTCGTTGAAGAAACTTTCTTGGCTCAGTTTTGCCCTTTTGCTCTTGGCCATCGGCTGCAAAACCGTTCCCATTACCGGAAGAAAGAAGCTTTCGCTGGTGTCTGATGCCCAGGTAAATGCCATGAGTTTTCAGCAGTATGATCAAGTCATCAATGAATCGCAGCTCAGCAGCAACAGCGCCCAAGTGGCCATGATTAAGCGGGTAGGTGGCCGAATTCAAAAAGCAGTGGAAGAGCATCTGAATAGCGTAGGCCAGGGGGCCATGTTGGCTGATTTTGCTTGGGAGTTCAATCTGATTGAAAGCGATCAGGTGAATGCCTGGTGTATGCCGGGTGGCAAAGTGGCTTTCTACACCGGCATCATGCCCATTTGTAAAGATGAAGCCGGCGTAGCAGTGGTGATGGGCCATGAAGTAGCCCACGCTATTGCAGGGCATGGTGCTGAACGTATGTCGCAGCAGGCCATGGCCCAATTTGGTCAGCAAGCATTGGCCATTGCCACAGCCGCAGAGTCTCCAGAAGCCCAAGCGCTTTATATGACCGCCTTTGGCCTGGGCGCCCAGTTTGGCGTATTGCTTCCTTTCAGCAGAACCCATGAATCAGAAGCTGATGAAATGGGACTGATCTTCATGGCGATGGCCGGTTACGACCCCAGAGAGGCCCCTAAATTTTGGGAACGTATGGCCGCGATAGGCGGACAAAAACTACCGGAGTTTATGAGCACCCACCCGGCCGATGAACGCCGTATTGCCGATCTAAATGCCCAAATGGCCTCTGCCCTCAAGTATTACAAGCCCCAGCCCTAGGTATTGAATCCCATCGTCTTAAGCATTCCTATTTTCTTTCTCCTGATCGGCATCGAGTGGGCCTGGTCATGGTACAAGAAAAAACAGGTGTATCGCTTAGGAGATGCTTTTGCCAATATTGGTTGTGGCGTGGTAGAACAGCTCACCGGACTGTTCGTCAAGGTGTTTACCATCGCCCTGTACAGCTATGTCTACCATGAATTCCGCTTGTTCACCCTGCCCACTACTTGGCCCTGGCTGATCTTGCTTTTCATCGGGATCGACTTCGCCTACTATTGGGCCCATCGCATGAGTCATGAAGTCAATCTGTTCTGGATTGGCCATGTGGTGCATCACCAAAGCGAAGACTACAACCTCAGTGTGGCCTTGAGACAAGGCGCTTTACAGAAGATTTTTACCTCGCCCTTTTTTCTTCCACTGGCCGTATTGGGCTTCAGCGATGAATGGTTTCTGTTCTTGAGCGCTTTCAATACGCTCTATCAATTCTGGATTCACACCGAATGGATTGACAAGCTACCGGCTTGGTTCGAGTGGCTTTTCAATACGCCTTCGCATCACCGGGTGCACCACGGACGCAATGCGCAATACATTGATAAGAACCACGGCGGCACCCTGATTATCTGGGATAGGCTGTTCGGCACTTTCGCGCCTGAAGAAGAAAAAGTGCAGTATGGGGTAACGCTTCCAGTGCGTTCGTGGAATCCGCTTTGGGCCCATTGGCTGCCGGTACGCGATCTCTTCTTGCAGGTAAAAGCCGCATCAGGAGAATTCCATCACGCTTTGTTTCGTTCACCTACTTGGATT
This sequence comes from uncultured Chryseobacterium sp., assembly GCA_964507215.1. Lineage (GTDB taxonomy): Bacteria > Bacteroidota > Bacteroidia > Flavobacteriales > Schleiferiaceae > RFXV01. Next base: position 4,768 of record CAZDPF010000035.1, read on the forward strand.
GCCCACAACCGTCCGCAATGGTTTAAAGCTTTGCATTATACAGGAGATTTTGGGTTTGATACCCGCTACCCGAAATCTTTGGTAGCCTATGCATTGGTCCATTTTGCTTGGCTTATTGCGCAATCGGCCGTATTGCTTTTTACAGTAGATGCGTATTCGTTCGGCGTACAGCTGCTCATGGTGCTGCTCATTTTGGCGCAGTTTGTTTGGTTGGGCCATTTGCTGGAGGGTCAGAAAGTCTTTTCCCTCAGCGAGTGGCTGAGGGCTGCATTGGCCGCTTTTGCTGGCATATGGCTTTTTCAAGCCCCCATGTGGATGGGCTTTGTACTATTTGCCACCATGATAGGATGGGCCATGGGATTGAAGAATGTACAGGCTGTAAACGCAATACGCGCACAATGAAGTGGAAAGATCTGACCAAGCTGTATGGAGTGCTGCTCTTGTTGCATCTGAGTAGCCTGTATGTCAATGAGCAGCCTTGGTTGATTCTGTTCAGCAAAGGCAGCTTGCTCTTCGTGCTGGGCGTGTGGTGGTGGAGTGAATCGAAGTGGAGAAAATCTTGGCCACTCTACCTAGGGTTGGCCCAACTCTTTTCTTGGATAGGCGATTTGTTGCTGGAGTTTCAAGGACTGTTTCTCTTCGGCCTCGGCGCTTTTTTGGTGGCGCAAATAGCCTATGGATGGTCTTTTCGTCACTGGTTAAAAGCCGAAGGAAACCTGGCCATCTCCCACCGGGTATATGCCTACTTGCTTCCCAGCTTGCTCATGAGCGTCTTGGTGATTCCGCGCGCTAGTCAAGCGGGAGATCTGATGATTCCGATTATTCTCTATGCCTTGGTGCTCAGCATGGTATGGGCACTGGCCTTGCAACTGGGCTTTCATCGTTTTCACCATCATTGGCGCGTATTAGTTGGCGCTACGGTATTCCTTATTTCAGACAGCATCTTGGCCTACCATCTGTTTATTGCCCCTATTCCCCATTCGGGTTATGCCATCATGATCACCTATGGCGTGGCGCAGTACTTCTACTTATGGGCGGCTTCTAAACAGTTGGCCCTTCGCTGAGGGGGATTTGTACCTTTGATTCATACCCCCACTTCATGGACATCCGACCTTTCCATGCCATTCGTCCCACCAGAGACAAGGCCTATTTGGTAGCCACCCGCAGCTATGTGAGCTATTCGGAGGAGATGCTGCGAGACAAGCTGCTGAACAATCCTTACACCTTCCTACAAATCATCCATCCTGATCGCTATGGCGAGCCACAATCTCATGGTATGGAGCGCTTTCGAAAGGTGCGTGAACGCTTTGATGAATTTGCTGATCGAGGCATTTTTCTAGAAGAAAGTGCCCCTGCTTTTTATGTGTACAGCCAGGTGCATGCAGACCGGACGCATACAGGGGTCATTGCCGCCGTGGCCATTCAAGATTATCTCAACGGACATATCAAGGTACATGAACACACCCTGCACGAACGTGAGGAGATGTTTCGCGACTATCTGGAAGTCACGGGTTTTAATGCAGAGCCTGTATTGTTGAGTCACCCGCGCAACCAGCGCATTGTAGAATTGGTGCACCAGTGTTCGCAAGAGCGCGCAGAGTACGAGTTTACTTCTACAGATGGCATTCTGCATTTGATGTGGCCAGTGAGCGATGCCAATTTTGTGCGAGAACTGACCGAAGCTTATGCGGCCTTGCCCGATCTCTACATTGCAGATGGCCATCACCGCACCGCCTCCAGTGCCTTGTTGCACCAATCGGTTCCCAATAAGTCCAATGCGTATTTCATGGCCATGCTGATGGATGAGTCGGAGATGCACTTCTCAGCTTTCTCGCGCATGGTGCGGCATTCGTACCGCAGCTTAGGGGCGGTGAAAAAGGCCATTCAAACCCATTTCGAAGTAGAGGAAACCATGGGGCCAAGAGATTTACAAGGGGCGGAAATGCAGCTGTATGGCGAAGGCAAATGGTTCAATTTGCGTTTAAAAGCCGATGTAGAAATTCCCCATGATCCGGTGGGTCGATTGAATCCGAGTTTGGTGGCCAAGTACATCTTGAATGAAGTCTTTGATATTTTCGATCAACGCCGCGACGAGCGCTTGGCTTTTCTGCCTGATACAGATCATGGGCATTCGCTTCAACAGGCCATAGACTCAGGCAAGTATGAGTTTGGCATTCGCATGGGAAGTCTCAGCGGAAAAGACGTTCGCGCCGTGGCCGATGCCGGTGAGGTGATGCCACCCAAGAGCACTTATATCGAGCCCAAGCTGCGCAGCGGATTGCTTATTTATTCTTTGCGCGATGAGTGAAGTAGCCCAGCACCTAGCGGAAATTCGTAAAAGCCTTCCAGACCACGTGACTTTGCTGGCGGTAAGTAAGCGACAGCCTTTGGAAAAACTGCACGAGGCCTACGCGGCTGGTCAACGCGATTTTGGGGAGAACAAGGTGCAAGAGCTGATGGAAAAAGTAGATCAACTGCCCGCTGATATCCGTTGGCATTTGATAGGCCATCTGCAAACCAACAAGGTGAAGTACATCGCTCCTTTTGTGCATTTGATCCACAGTGTAGACAGCCTGAAGCTGTTGCAAGAGATTGAAAAACGTGCAGCACAAAACAACCGAACCATTCCTGTGCTGCTTCAAATGCACATCGCCGAAGAGGAAAGCAAGTTTGGATTGAATGCCGAGGAGCTCACGGAATTGGCAGAGGCTGCCTTGAGCGGCCATTTTCCGCATATTGAACTGCGCGGACTTATGGGCATGGCCACTTTTACAGAAGATGCAGCGCAGGTGCGCAAAGAGTTTGGCGTATTAAAACGGCATTTCGACCATTGGAAAACACATTTTCCATCGTTTAACACGCTCTCCATGGGCATGTCAGGTGATCTGGAAATAGCCATTGAACAAGGCAGTACGCTGGTGAGAGTGGGCACGGCTATTTTCGGAGAGAGAAATTATTAAGCCCTATCGCCTTCGGTTTTTGAAATAGAAATCGTGTTGAATGCTCATCCCGAATCGCACGGGAAAGCGGGCATTGGTTGGACGAGGAATTGGAATCATTACCTGCATTCGGAACAATCCCAACACCCGATCCAATCCGAAATACCATTCAGCAAAGCTGCCATATTCTTCAGTGTACAAATAGTTCAAGCCTGAAATCACACTCCAGTTGAGGTGCCCCACCCCCGGTATTTCCTTCCAAAGGGTGCCGCGGAAATCGTGATCCAAGTGAAATTCTACATACGAACGGGCGGTACTGTAATCATAGTAAGGAAGCGTACCAAATTGCCTGACGTTTGACCACTGGTCGCGCGTGCTTTGGAGGAAGAGGGTTTGAACGCCATTGAAGTGTTTGAAATCAATAAACTCCACCCGTTCAGCGCTAAAGAACCGCCCGGTGCTGAGGTCGGCTCTGCTAAAACCCCATCGGCCCCAATCGGTTTCAGCACCTACGCCCAAATTCAAGAAATCAAAATCAGTACTTTCTGCATTCATCGGAATACCCTTGCGGTATTCGGCGTAAACCTTCGGAAGATTGGAATGTAAATCGCGTCTGCGCCCGCGAATAATGCGGTATTTCTGCCCAAATTGGTAGCTGATATCCAAAGAAAGAGTGAAGGCATTGTGGGCGGCAAAACCCACTTCATCATTGATTACCCCGGGATAAACCGGATTGTTAGGGGTATAATCTCGCTCGTCTACAAACTGTGGCAAGTTGAATAGCGGACTTCTTCTTGCCCATTCTAGTTTAGGCTGAATAATCAAACCGATTTTGGGCTCAAATTGCCATTGAATGCGAATGAAATCGCGTTCATAGAGCTTCATAAAATTGTCGCCAAGAACAGTATACAGGCTGTTCCACAGCGGGATAATAGGATCTAACTCGTTGAATTGCGAAACGTATTGGCCAAACTCCAACTCAGCAGAATAGCGATAGGTACCCAAATGGGCAAAGCGAAAGCGGGTTTTCCATCGCAGCCTTTGATCGCCAAAACCATAGCGTAAAACCGTGGTAAAGCTGGCTTCGTCTGCCCGCCATTGGTAGAGCCAAGTAGGCCTTGCCACGTAGTAGATGCCTTCTACCGTATTCACACCGAGCCCGTACCACAAAGGCCGGTATTGAATTTTGTGATGAGTGCCTGTTTTCCATTCTCCACCGGTAATCAAACTGCGCGCATACAAGGTGCGGAAGCTGTAAACTTTAATGGAGTCTCTATACCGGCTTTCTTCCTTTTCTTTTTGATAAAACTGCTCTTCCTCTGCGCAGCGAGCTTCGGCCGGTGAAAGAAACAC
>CAZDPF010000035.1:9159-13691 GCA_964507215.1 uncultured Chryseobacterium sp.
AATCGGGAAGAAACGCCTGGAATGTCAATGGGAATTTGGGTCCATTGCAAGGTGGTTTTTTGGTAGAAAGATTGCTCCGCCTTTTGTGGCTGGAAGAAGCCGTCTTCCAGCATTTGGGCCAATTCCACAGCCTGTTGCTGCCCCCATCCCTTGATCGAAATAGCCAGAAAAAGCAATAGAAGAAATAGGTGACGGACTGTTGGAAACATCGTGCCCAAAATTAGCAATGCCCGCCGCTCTTCGGCTATCTTAGCGGCATGTATGTGGTGCTGGATGTAGAATCTACTGGTGGACCTATTGATAAGGACGCCATCATTGAGATTGCACTTTTTCGTTTTGACGGAGAACGCATTCTCGACCAGCTCATTTCATTGGTGCATGCTGATCGGCCTATACAGGCTTATGTGCAGAAAATGACCGGCATTACGCCCAATATGCTGCGTTCAGCCCCGCGTTGGCATGAAATCGCCAAACGAGTGGTAGAAATCACCGAAGGCGCCATACTGGTAGGGCATGGCGTGTCTTTCGACTACCGCATGGTGCGACAAGAATTTGCGCGATTGGGTTATCCCTATGAACGATCTACCATTGACACCGTCAATTGGAGCCGGAAGCTCTTCCCTGGTGAAAGCAGTTACAAGCTTACTTCGCTCTGTGAGTCGCTGGGCATTTGGCTGCCGCGCAACCACAGGGCTGGTGATGATGCCCGCGCCACTTTGGATTTGTTTAAAAAGCTCTTAGACAAAGATGTAGAGCATCGCATTCGATCTCTTGGGGCCAAAGGAGATGCCCATGAGAAACCGGCCGAACGCTTGCAGCAATTGTTGCGAGAGGTGCGCGATGAACCCGGCGTTTTTTACTTGTACGATGCCGAGGGCCAGCTATTGCGTTCTGGCTTGGCCGAGCGCATGTACGGAGAATTATCGCGCATCTTCCTTTCTCCTGAGGCCGAAGATGTAAAGGTGCAGCAAGCCGTGGCCCGCCTGCATTGCGAACCTACAGGTACTCGATTACTCGCTCAATTGCGGCTGCACGCTGAACGCATGGCACAACAACAGATCATGCACGGCAGAGGCAGTGCTTTGGTGTGGGATGAAGCGCAAGCCAGAATCCATCTTGTGAAAGGGGTTGAGCCAGAAGATCACCAATTGGCATTCTTCCGCAATGTGAGCGATGCACGCAAATTGCTTCGCTATTGGCAAAGGCATTTTCAGATTTGTCCGAACGGCAAACTCGGCCGGCCCGCCATCAATTGTGAAGCCTTTAACGAAGGCAGAAGCTGTTCTGATGCCTGCAATGAATCACGCCAGAAAGACCGCGAGCGCCTTCTATCGCTTATTCCTTTTTTGCGCTTAGAAGAAGGCGGTGTGGAACTTCGGTTGCCAGGGAGAAGTTCTGGTGAAAAGGCCTTTGTGCAAGTATCCAATGGCCTAGCAGGCTATCTCTTTTACAAGCTCGACAAAGAGGTGGAAGCCGGCGAGCGAAGAAGGCGCAACCTCACCTCATTTCCCCTTGATGCCTATACAAGAGGACTGCTTTGGCGGCAATTCAGCCGATACCCCAAAGGCAGTCTCCTAGACCTCCCCGAATCAGTAGCTTTGACCAAACCCGAATAATTCATGGCCCGCAGAAAAATTGTTGCCGGAAACTGGAAGATGAACAAACTCTATGATGAGGCCGTCAGCCTTACCGAAGAGTTGATTGAAAATCTCGACCAAGAAAAGGTGGGAGATACCCACATCATCTTGGCCCCGCCCTTGGTACACCTGCAGTCTGTAACCGAAATCTTGATGTTTACGCCAGGCATTGCAGTGGCGGCCCAAGATTGCCACCAAGAAGTGTCAGGGGCCTATACTGGCGAGGTTTCTGCCGCCATGATCAAATCAGTTGATGCAGATGCGGTTATTCTCGGACATTCAGAACGCCGCGAGTATTTTGGTGAGACCGATGCCCTGATTGCCCAAAAAATGCGGGCTGCCCTGAATGCAGAACTCAGCGTGATCTACTGCTGTGGAGAAACCTTAGACCAGCGAAAATCTGGTCAGCAAGAGCAAGTGGTCGGCGATCAGATTCGCGCCGCTTTTGCCAACTTTACAGCTGCAGATATGCAGAATATTATTGTGGCTTACGAGCCCGTTTGGGCCATTGGCACTGGCGAAACAGCCACGGTGGAGCAGGCGGGAGCCATGCACGCTTTCATCCGCTCGCTCTTGACAACAATTTTTGACAGCAGCACAGCAGATAACACCAGTATTCTCTACGGCGGTTCGGTAAAACCGTCTAATGCAGCTGAACTCTTTGCCCATCCTGATATTGACGGTGGCCTGGTGGGAGGCGCTAGCTTGGTGGCTGACGACTTCATGCAGATCATTTACGCCATGGGCCAATGAGCTGGGTAGCGTTTGAACTCGATTTCTCTTCGGCCGAAGAAGTGGAAATGGCCGCGGCCCTCTTGCAACTCATCGGTTTTGAATACTTCGAAGAACGCCCCACTTGCCTTGTAGCTTATTGGGAAGGCGAACATGACCGTCCATCGGAAGCCGAAGTTCGCGCGGTAGTAGCACCCGTTCAGGTCTTGGCCGTTCGGCAAGAACGCATGGAAGACCGCAACTGGAATGAAGAATGGGAACGCAACTATCCCCCGGTTGAAATCGATCTTTTTTGCAGAATTCGCGCACCTTTTCACGAAAAAGATGCCCGCTATGCCTATGAATTGGAAGTGCGTCCGGCCATGGCTTTTGGCACAGGGCACCACGCCACCACAGCTTCGGTGATTCGCTTGATGAAAGAGCTTCCGCTGCAAGACCGCTATGTGCTCGACATGGGCTGCGGCACTGGCGTATTGGGCATCCTCGCCGAAAAATTGGGCGCTCGGCAAGTGGTGCTGGCAGACAATTTTGATTGGGCCTGTGCCAGTACCGAAGAGAATGCCGGAAGAAACCAATGCGAACGTTTTGAAGTGGTACTGGGTGGTCCGGAAGCCTTGCAACCAACGCACATCGGATTTCAAACCATCATTGCCAATATCAATCGGAATGTCTTGCTCGAGCAAATGGCCGATTACCATCGATTGGGTACGCCCAACGCAGATCTGGTGCTCAGTGGTTTCTATGAAGAAGATGCCCCAATGATTGATGCAGAAGCTGCGAAATATGGATGGCAAGCTGCGCGTTTCATCACAGACAAACGCTGGATGGCCAAACACTACACCCGTTCATGATTCGATGGTTGCTCCTTGCGGGCCTTTTATTCTCCAATCTGCTCTCAGCGCAGAAATTCAAAAGTTTTAGTGAAAAGCCAGAAGAGTTCATCCCCCAACTGCAGAGTTGGTTAGGTGAGTTCAAAGAGGAGAAAGATCAAGCCGAAGCCCTCTATCTGCGCTTTCAACCTATTTTTTCAATGGAATGGGAGGCCGATCAACAACAGGCCTTCATTCAATCTTGCAACAATATGTTGCGCAAACGCATCACAGACTGGACGCCTTGGTATTCATTAATCGTCTCAGCCAATGCCCTCTATGAGCAAGAGCCCCCAGAGAAATTGCAGGCCTGGCTCACGCACTTTGCTGCCCTCAGTGGCAAATCTCCCCAACGTGTTTCTGCTGATTATCTCTACCTCTGCATGCTCAACTTCCGAGACAGTTTGGTGGCAGACCTCCGCAATGTGCAGTGGCAAGCCAAAGACGGACTGCGGGAGTTTCAAATGAATCCGGAGCCTCAGTTTATTTACTCCGACATCAATCTTTGGGGATTTTTTAGAGGTGACAGCACCCTTATTGAAGGCACTTCAGGCGTTTTTGATCCTCAAACGCAAACCATGCGACTGCAAGGGGGTAAGGTCTATTTCACACGCGCAGGTTTTGGAAGAGATACCGTTTACGCTGAGCTGAAAGGCCTTTTGTTGAACGTAGACAAAGGAGGCTACGAAGCCGATAGCGTCACCCTACACAGCCTCATCTACCTTCCCGGACCTACCGAAGGCCGATTAGAAGAGCAGCTGAGTTCACAGCGAACCCCCGAACGGGCCACTTTTCCGCGTTTTGAATCGTACGACCACAACATCCGCATCCAAAACATTGTACCCGATGTTGACTACGTGGGCGGCTTCAGCATGCTGGGCAGTAAACTCTACGGTTCGGGTACCCAAGAAATTCCAGCAAGGTTGTTCTTCAATTATGAGAGCAAAGCCTTGATCAAAGCTTCGTCTGATCGTTTTCGTTTACAAACCGATATCATTCGTGCAGATGCTTCCAAGGTGTCTATTTATCTGAAAGAAGATTCCATCGCCCACCCCAAGCTCAACTTGCGTCTAATTGTTCCGCAAAAAACCTTGAGCCTCATACGTGAAAACGAAGGCAGTGCGCAAACGGCCATCTCCAATTCCTACCACAACATGGATATGTACCTCGAGGTCATCCGGTGGAAAATGGGAGACCCACTCATCACTTTGGGGAATTTAAACCTGGGCGGGGTGAGCTCAGCGGCTTTTGAATCAGACCAATACTACCGAGGAGAGCGCTTTGCCGCCGTACA
>CAZDPF010000035.1:13791-16741 GCA_964507215.1 uncultured Chryseobacterium sp.
AATGCGCGCTTGAGCCTTTTAGATTATCAGTTGGAAATCAATGGCATCGATCAAATAGCGGTGTCAGATTCACAAAAAGTGGCCATGTTCCCCAAGGGCCGACAGATTCTGATGCAAGAAGACTTCAACTTCAAGTTCGATGGGGTGATTCAGGCTGGGCGTTTTACCTACTGGGGCAATGAGTACCTCTTCAATTACGAGCAGTTCAAGGTGAATATGACAGACATTGACTCTATGAAGTTCAAGGTCATGTCTTTCGAAACCAACAGCTTCGGTCAGCGCTATTTGGTGAATGTGAAAACCACTCTCCAAGACATCAATGGAGAACTCTTTATTGATAAGCCCGATAATAAATCAGGACGAAAAACCTATCATGACTACCCCATATTCGTCTCGGGCAAAGAGAGCTATGTCTACTATGACCGGCGAGATATTTTCAATAAGGTCTATCCGCGTGAAGCATTCTACGTAGAGGTAGTTCCGTTTACCATAGACAGTCTTGACAACACCACTACCGAAGGTCTGAAGTTCGATGGCACCTTTGTGTCTGCGGGCATATTTCCAGATATGGAGCAAAGCCTCAAGGTGCAAAGAGACTATTCGCTGGGCTTTAAAACCCAAACTCCAGGGGGCGGACTTCCAGCCTATGGCGGAAAAGGACAGTTCACTGATAGTATTCAATTGAGCAATAAAGGCTTGATTGGCAAAGGGGTTATTGACTATTTGGCCTCAACCTCAGTGGGCAAGGGCTTTTACTTCTTCCCTGATTCTACCAAGGGTTTGGTAGATCAGTATGAGTTGATTGCCCAAGCCGGTCCTCCTGAATATCCCCATGCGGTAACGGAAGGATCTAAGATGCGCTGGCTTCCTTATCAAGATATGATGCAGCAGCGCAGTGGGGCACAACCTTTCCGTATGTACGATGAGGTGGGCATGCTCACCAAAGGCATGCTTGCTTTAAGTCCGTACGCATTGCGAGGCGAAGGACGTACTGATTTCCTCGATGCGCAAATGGATTCGAAGACTTTCTTGTTCAAGCGCAGGCAATTTGAAGCCGATCAAGCCGATTTCCGCGTGAGAGCTACACCGCAATCAGATTGGGGATTCAGTATGAACGGGGCCAAATCGTTTGTAGACTTCGATGCGCAACAGGGCAAGTTTGAAATGCTTGATCCGGGCAAATATTTCCGCTTCGACATCAACCAGTACATCGCCTTCATGGATCGCGCCCAGTGGAACATCCCCATCAAAACCATCGAGGTGCGCAACAAGGCCGAAGGAACCAATTCGCAGATGGTTTCGGTGAACAAGGCGCAAGATTCGCTACAATATTTGGCAGCATCTGCTGAATTCTCACTACTCACTACCGTGCTGGAAGTGTATGAAGCCAATGAGATTGATGTGGCAGATTCCAGGATCTATCCAGACAGTGGCAGAGTGACCATAGACAGCGCCGCCGATATGCGTGTGCTTGAACGCGCAAGGCTCACCGCCGATCGGTATACACGCTACCATGAGCTCTATGATTGTAGCCTGAAGATTACTTCGCGAAAGAGCTACAATGGTTCCGGCATTCTCGAATACCTCGACAAAGATGAAACCCCTTGGCCGCTCTACTTCCACACTTTACGAGTAAACCGAGACATCAGAACAGAGGGCGTGGCCACGGTGAGCGAAGAAGACCAGTTTTTTATGAGTCCGTTCTTCGGCTTCCAAGGCAAGGTAGAACTCTTGGCGCCCAGCAAGAACCTCATTTTTGACGGCAAGACCATTATTCAAAACACATGCGACAACATTGTAACTACTTGGTTCCCCTTCCGCTCGGCCATAGACCCCAATCGTATTGTGATTGACTTGCCCAAGTTTGGCGAAGACAAGGCAGCAGAGCGTCTCTTCAATGGCATCTTTATTTCCAACGACAGCACTTCGGGCTATTCCGCCTTCCTCAGCAAGGCAAGCAAGAAAGCCGATTTGGAAATCATCCGGGCCGATGGTGTTTTGCTCTACGATGAGAACATTTTCAGCTATGTGATTGCCCGCAAAGAACGAATAGACAATCCAGACGAACGTGGCAACTACCTGCTCTTGAACAACCGCGACTGTTTCACTGAAGGACAAGGAAAGTTGAGTTTCGGGGAGAAAACGGGTATGGTGAAGCTGGAAACCTATGGGGTGGTGAACCACAACCTCGACAACGATGCCATAGACGCCGATATTTATCTGGCGGTAGACTTCCCATTTGACGATGGCTTGATGAATAAAATTGCCGATGCCTTGGTACTGAATATGGGCGAAGGCACGGTAGATATTAGTCGAAGGGCTTTCAGAATCGCCGTAAATGAACTGCTTTCAGAAAAGAAGAAAGCCAAGTTTGACGAAGAGGTAGAGAATTTTGGAGCGCCAGATGATGTGCCTGATGAAATGCGCAATGCCTTCACCTTTAGTGACCTACAGCTCAAGTGGGACCCGCGTACCAACAGCTTCCTTTCGGAGGGACCTATCGGCATTGGAAGCATTCTAAAGACACCGGTAAATATGAAGGTGCGCGGAACTGTTCAGTTGGTGCGCAAACGCCGAGGCGATGAGCTGTACATCTACTTCAAAGACGGTTTAGGTACGCAGTACTACTTTGAGTACAAGCGCAATGTGCTGCAGTTCTACAGTTCCAACGAAGAGCTGATGACGGCCCTGCAAGAGCTAGATGCCAAAAAGCGCAGGTACGAGGGCGAGAACAATGCCTATTTGAATATCACCCAAGCCTCTAAAGGCAAGGTGAGCAGGTTTGTCAACCAGCAGTAAGCAAGTCTCGGTTTAGGAAGTGCAGCAGTATAGCAGTCGGCAAAAGGTGGCCTTGCCTGAATTAGGTTGACACTTTCAGGCCTTAGTTCTTGAGAGTAGGACAAAGATTAGAGTAACAAAAGCTTTCTCGAGTCTATCACCTTTTAAACCC
>CAZDPF010000036.1:0-16520 GCA_964507215.1 uncultured Chryseobacterium sp.
ATGGTCTTTAGCGTTTCTTCGCCATATAGTTTTACAAACTCGGCATTGGAGTAGGTAATGGGTTTGCCATACTTCTGTGGAAACTCCAAACTACCTTTTTGGATGATGTGTGCAACGGGGTTGATGTCATTACCATACGTTTTGCAACCCAATCTGGCTGCTTCCAATGGAATGGCCCCACCACCGGCAAAGGGATCAAACACCTTGGGCATTTTGTCCTGGAAGGCGTTAATGGCTTGTTGCAGTGCGTCTTCCCTTGCCTTTACATCAGCAGTCTCCAAATGACGGTCAGGCAGACTGTAGAGTGCACGCTCTGCATCTTTGATGGCTTTGTAGGCAGTATCAAATTCTGTTAGTAAGTCTTTGGCTGTTTTACCCGATGCAGCATTGTGGGCTACCCAAATCAGCTTGCGGGCTTTGCCAATGATACCCTCATCATTTTTATTATCCCACTTAATCAGGCTGGCATCAGAAAGCATGTCTTTTGCTGCCGCCTTTTTCCCTTTTTTGGTTGCTTGTATGTATTTATCAGAGAATTTCCCAATGAACATCAACAGCCTGTTGCGTAGGGTATCTTCCATACGGTCAATCGCTGATGTATAGGGGATGTCATCGTAAGGCTTATACGGATCAAGGTTATTCTCCTGCCTTCCTAACAGCATCTTTACGGCATCCTTGAATGCCTGCGGACAATGTTCATCTTCCGGATCAGGCACTAAGCTGGCAAAAACCACGGCACGGCAAACAGGCAAAGGTCTTCTGGCCCACCACAAATGCAGGGTAGATATATGCCCATGTCTGATGGATTTGTCTCTTACACTTTCAGCCGATATTTCTTTGATCGGCATGGTTACTTCTATGAGTTTTTTGGCTTGGGTCATTTATATCCAGGTTAGTGCTTCGGGGGCACGGTTAAGAAGGTCCTTGGTTTTGTTTAAATTATTTTTCTGTCTCACAAATTCTCTCCAAACGGTCGGATGTGCATATTTCAGAATTTCAGCTTTTACCGAGGCTAATAATCGATTTTTTTCTTGGTTAAAAGGTTTTGTAAGATCCAAATAATCCAAATCTGTTACTACTACTTCAAGGGCAGGAAAGTCATTTGATTCTCTTATTAACACATACTTTTCTAATCGAGATATAAAGTAGTGCGCAGCTGCTCTTCTTCCCTCCACCAAGGCATCTCTATCATTCAGAGCTAAAAGTTCTAAGGTGTATTTTGCTTTTTCCTTGTCTCTTTGGTTTAGGCTAGGTATTGCTACAAAACGAAATGTTTTACCTTGAATGTCTAGGATTAAAAAATCCAATGGGTTTTCAATTCTAGGATTTAGTAACACAGAATCATCAGTAGGGGGCTTCCCACTTTCTCGATTGATCTTATTTACCTCGTTTGAGTTTGCCGGATTGAAAACACTGAACTTGTCAGACTTATATGTGGTATTACAGTTTTTACAAGCTAATAGATAGTTGTCCCAAACAAATGCTCTTTCTGGAAAATGACTTTTGGGGTAAATATGCTCAATGTCAGTCGCTTCATTATTTTCACAATAGTTACAGATCTCTACCCCTACACACATTTCAATCAATTTTTCCTTAATTTCTGTAAAAGCCTTTTCACCGGAATTTGCACTTGTTTTAGAATTCCATAATGCTTTTGCTCTTTCTGATTGTAAATCAAACGTTGATTTTCTGTTAACATCGTTTTGTTTGGAAACCAAATGATCAGATGTGGATTTTGAAAGATATTTAGAATTCAGAGGTATCATCAGATGGGAAAATTTTACGCAGTTGTTCTTGTTCTAATTCCTCGTCTTTTTCGAGTTTGCCAAAGGTTGATTTTACATTTAATGATGACAACTTGTTAAGTTTTAGCGTTGCACTTTCGGATCTAGTGATTTTTCTTCCGAAAAGCTCTGTGCCATATGCATCCAAGACATTTCCGTAAATCAATTTCTCCTTTTCAGTTCCTGTAATTTCTCCTGAAGATGTTTCTCTACCAGGAGCCCTAAGTCTCCATATGGTTCCTTTTTCTGAGGCACGGCAGATTAATGGACTGTGGGTGGTAACAATAAATTGTATACCAGGGAAAACTTTTAAAAACCATTCGCCAATGCGAGCCTGCCAACTAGGATGGAGGTGGGCGTCAATTTCATCAATCAGAACTACTCCCGGAAGGTGAATGGTGAAATCTCCCTTTTTAAAATTCTTAAATACCTCTTGCTGCCCGTAGGCTCTCACCATTTGCCTTATTAACTCAAAGGTTAGGCTGAGAATTGACCGATAACCGTCACTCATCTGTGCTACATCAATGTTAGCTCCATTACCATCTGTGAAGAAAACACCTTCACTGCTAATGCTATCTAATTTGGCTCCATGAGGTAATAGCCCACCTTCGTTCAGGAAGGCTTTCAGTGAGGAAAGAATATCTGATTCGTTTTCTGAGGATTGATGATAGGTTGACCTTTCTAATGACTTGATATGAAGGCTTTTCAGCCAATCTATGGCTTCTGTCAAGGCTACATCTTCACCAAAAACCGAAAGATGTGCAGCAGCACGAGGGTCTGAGTAATAGACTTTCATCCATTCCTTTTCTCCACCAGTAAACCTGCGGAAAGGGCCAAATGCGCAGGAGAACCAGCCATTAGCGTTACTCCAAATGTTTTTAAATGCTGCATCTTTGCCACCTTCCAATGAGTATCTATATGATTCTTTCTTTTTTATTGAAAGAACAGCTTCAAAAGGACGTGTTAAGGGCCTACTTTGCCCAACCTTACTGTCTTGATTATGTTTTTTTACTGTAAGTGCAATAGTGCCAATTTCTTGATTATTATTCCTACTAACCCAATCGTTCAGGTTTAATCTTAGAGCTTTAGAGTCATTTGGGCCTATAATGCCCAAGGAAATTGATCTTACGATGGTTGATTTTCCCGCGCCATTATCTCCAATAATGACGTGCCATCCAGCAGGATTTGGAAATTTCATTTCAAAATCCGCAATTGACCTTATATTTTTAATGTGTATTTTATTCAGATACATGGTTTTGTATTTTTAGTTGCCATTCTGCCATTGGCAAAAAGTATTGTACTCCTTTAGATTTCATCTCGAATTTGAGTGCCTTTGCTGGATTTTGAATCCTATATAGTTCGGGCTCGCTTTTACAGTTCATTACGATATACAACCATGCTGCTTCTCCTAATTGAGCCAGGCGATTCATTTCGTTTTCACTAAGCATTACACTGCCATCATTTCCACTACGACCCTTTACTTCAATGTACCGCTTCAATTCTTCAGGACTAATGCTCTTCACGTCATAACCTTCGTTGTTGGCACTTACATCCTGAGGTTTCCAGCCTACACTTTTTTCATAATCCATTGTGGTTTGCATGGCAATCGCCTCCGCTTCGTCATCTCGGCTCATACCGTAATGCCCCACATATTCTACCTGCGTTAGCGGAACAACATAGGCACAACCTAGAACTTCTGGTGCTTTAGGGTTTAACTGGGTCATTAAGTCCAGACTCTCCAAACGAGCCTGCTTTTTCTGAATCAGCTCTGTGATGCGTTCCTGTTTTTTGAGAATCTTTTCCTGAACCTTGTTGTCACCTAAAAGAACTTTGCCTTGAAGTTCTTGAATGGAAATTTGCAGATCCATGATGACCTGAGTAAAGGCAGATTCTAAATAGCCTCTTCTGTCGGCAGCATCTTTGGCCACATGCGCTTTGGTATCTTCAAATTGCTGAACCGTAATTTTCTCAAAACTCCATTGAATGACTTCATTGGTGTCTATTACTTCTGGCGGCTCGATGGGTTTGGTGAAGTCAGTAGGGGTATGCAGGTCGATAAACTTGGCAGGTGAGGTAATGTGAAATTCATTGTCTTTGGTTTGATAGACCATCATGAGTCTTTCATCGGCAATGCTATCATCTGCTTTACTTGGTCGATTGTCAACTATCTGGCTTTTGACGAAGAAGGCAAAGTAGTCTTCCTTATCATCAGGAGAAATGAGCACTGTGCCTTTGATCATATCTTCCCGATACTGATTGCGCACTACTTTTATCAGGCTATCAAATACCGGGTTACCGGGATTGATATAATGTACCTTACCTAAATCGCCTACACTTTGATAATCCAGAAAGATTTGTTTGTCGAAACAGAACTGAATGGATTTGATGGCATCAAAGTGAATTTTGTAGGCATTCTTCAATTCTGAGATGACAGCTTCGGGCATTTTATCGATCCTGAAGATTGATTTGCGTAGCTCAGTAAACTCACCGCCTAAATTCTTGAAAGCCTTTTCGAAGAATAGGCGGATATAAATAGGCTGGAGTCTTTTCTCGTCAGAGTTTTCTTTGAGGATTCGGGCATCTTTGAAGTCAACAACACTATGCGCAAGCTTATCCTTTTGCTCATTGATTTTCTCTTTGAATTTCAATTTCAAGACTTCATCATCCTGTGCTAAAAACTGGTCCAGTTCAGTTTCCTTTCCATTGAATACCGAATTGATAATGTCATCCAGACCAACGCCTTCCAGTACGTCCTGAATCACATCATACACCCTGTCATCACCCATACCTTCACGAATAATGTCCAATTTGGATAAGAGGCGTTCCAGCACTTTACCTTCCTTGGTATTGCTTGCCACCATATTAAATACCAACACGTCCTGCTTTTGACCGTATCGGTGAATACGCCCCATGCGTTGTTCAAGACGATTCGGATTCCAGGGAATGTCCCAGTTAATAAGTAAGCGACAGAATTGAAGGTTGATACCTTCACCAGCAGCGTCAGTTGCTAAAAGAATCTGAGTATCAGGTTTTGCAAACGCCCACTGTGCAGCTCTGCGGTCATCTACATTCTTACCTCCATGTATAGTGGCTACATTATAACCGCCACTCTTTGTTAATCGCTCTTCAAGATAGAGAAGGGTGTCTTTATGCTCTGTAAAAATCACCAGTTTTTCTCCATTCTCTAAAACGCCATTTGATTTTAGTAGCTCTTGCAGTTCCTGAAATTTCTTTTCTTCCTGCTTCCTGTTGTAAAGTGTTTGCGCCATATCAAACAGCTTCTTCACTTCATTGGCTTCTTGCTGTATCTCGCTCAGGCTTTTAGCAGTTGTAAACAATTTGAATTTCCGTGGGTCTGATAGGATGCCATCTAATGCATCTCTTTCGTCATCTTCCAGGTCTTCATAATCCTCAATATTGTCTACATCAAAACCATCCAGTTTGTGCCTTTGGCTCCAGAGGTTAGGGTTTTTATTGACTTCATCCACAATTCCCTGTAATGCTCCCCATCTGCGTTCTAAGGTGTTCTTGATAGCAAAGATTGAACTTACCAATCTGCGCTGCATCACAGTTAATGCAAGTGAAACATGTATGTTCTTTGTTTCGGTTGCTTCTTCTTTTTTCTTAGTTAGATATTTAGTAACAGCATCGTAAAGTTCTTTCTCTTCCGGTGTAAGCTGGTATGCGACAGTTTTAGTAAATCGGTCTTTAAAGAGTGGCTTGCCTTGCCAGTCCTTCATGTCTTCTTTTAACCTTCGAATAAAAAATTTATTGATGCCATTGTGTTCCAACTCCTTTATACGTGTGGATGCAATCTCATCAGTGGCAAAAATGTCTTCATCCAACAATTGAAGAAGCTTTTTAAATGTATCCGTTCTACCTCTATGAGGCGTGGCGGTCAGTAATAAGATATGCTCACATTGTTGCGATAGGATCTGAGCAGCTTTGTAGCGAAGTGATAGATATTGCTTGGAACCATAATCATAAGCGGAAAGCTTGTGACATTCATCAAATACTATCAAATCCCAATGTGAATTGCTGGCGACATTCAGTACATCTTCACGGGATATGAAATCAATTGAAGTGACAATTCTTGAAGCAGTATGGAATACATTGGGGTCTGATGAAAACAATGCTCTATTGACCAAGGTAAACGGGATATTGAACTTGATACCCATTTCGTCTTCTTGCCACTGCTTGGTCAATCCACCTGGAGTTACAATCAATATTCGCTCGGCTAGTCCACGCATCATTAGCTCCTTCACCAAAAGGCCAGTCATGATGGTTTTTCCAGCTCCGGTATCGTCAGCTAAAAGAAAACGAATCTTAGGAAGAGGTAATAAGAACTTGTAAACTGCCTCCACCTGATGGGGCAATGGGTCAACAATGCTACAGTTTACTGCAAACAAAGGGTCAAACTGATAAGCTGAATTGATTCGTTCTGCTTCGGCAAACAAGCCAAACCTTATGGGGTCACCCTTAAAGTTAAAAGTGCCCTCTTCAGACAAGACTTCAAGGTTTTCGAACTCCGCTTTAGAGATCACTTTTGTGTTCGCCTTGTTTGTATTTACGCCAGTAAACTTGATGGAAACCATCGTTCCCAATGGTTGTATTTGGTTAACTGTTACTGGCTCTGTTGGAATTAAGTTTTTAACTATTTGACCTGCTACTACTGACATAAATCACTGCTTGGGTTTGAAATATTTTAATTCAGCTTCAGCGACCTTTAAAGCATCAGAAGCAACATCTTCATCTTTTACCAAATCATAAACTTGTTCAGCGAGCCAAAGGGTCAATAATTCCTGTACATCAGCACTCAAAAGCTCCGCCAATAGAATGACCTGTTCACGTTTCGCTCGTCTCTCACCACGCTCAATTTTACTGAACATAGGGGTGTCTATTTCAAGATTTGCCGCCAACTGTCGTTGCAGTAATTCTTTACTTTCCCGTAACTCCCGAATACGATCACCGAAACTCATGGCTTTTTAATTTGTGACTTGTCAGATATTGACAAATATACACTTCTTCCGGCTGAGTTTCTAAAAACGGGCAGGCAATTTGGCTCTTTTGCAAAGCTTGGGTTGTGGGTTGGCTTGAGCGGCTTTGCAAATGTGCCAAATAAGCGCAGCGATTCACGAACACCATTTAAATCAATAAAAGAGTGAGTAAATGCGGGTTGGCGGAGAAATTTTAAAAAATGCGAAGCGGGGGAAATAGAAATCTTGTCATTCTCGGCCGAATGATAAAAGCAAGGTTCAGTCGGTTTGTCTGTCGAGTTGCTCCATATATTTCTTATTTCAGTTTCACTTCTTGTCAAGGTTCAGTCTGTCTTTTTTTGCATGACGCACAACAGATAACAGACGTCAGATAACAGAAAGTGTTGGTATTCAGTATTGTAACTCGTAAAAATCTGTCATCTGTGATCTGTCATCTGTAATCTTTCATTGGAGTTTGCTTTCAACCAGGCAAAAATCAGAAGCTAGAAATCAGGAATCAGAAACATGGAATCAGGAATTATTATCTCACCGGTAAGCTTTCCGTGTGTGTCACCCACCAAATGGCTGATGATGAGCATTTATTGGATGGGGTTACACATTGAATGACCTCTTTCAACCAAAGAACGGCTGTGTGGGTATAGGGTAAGTAGGCTGCTGTCAAGTATTTTGTAATGGACTACAAGAGAATGGTAGCTACAGCCAAGTGTTTTGCAAGTGTTGCCAAGAAAAAAGTGGGAGTTAGCAAGCAGTTGGCAGTAGACGCCAATGGTTTTGGAGCTATCACTAAAAGCTTGGCCAAGTGCAGCAAGCGTGCTGAAGGCATCACCAAGTGTTTGGCGGTAGTGACCCATTTATTTTTGAGCGTCGCCAATTGTTTTGAGGCTGTCACCAATTGTTTGGCCACAGTCAGCAAGCTTTTGGTGACGATCACCAATTGTTTGGCAGCAGTCACCAAGCTTTTTGCCGCTGACAGATTGTTTTTGTCTATTGAATCATAGTTCTTGTCTATTGACACCTAGTGTTTGGCGTGCGACCCATAGTTTTTGTCTATCGACACATAGTTCTTGGTGATCGACACCTATTTCGCGGCGCAGTTCTCATAGCTTTTGTCTATTGACACATAGCTCTTGTCTATTGACCTATAGTTTTTGGCAATCGACTTATAGCTCTTGTCTATTGACGTATACTTCGCGGCGTGAGACTCATAGTTTTTGGCTATTGACCCATAGCTCTTGTCTATTGTAACATAGCTTTTGTCGATCAACTCATAGCTCTTGTCTATTGCCTTCCACTTCGCGGTGAGCGCCACATAGTTTTTGGCTATTGACCCATAGTTCTTGTCTATTGTCGACCTCTTTTTTGTGGCCGACACCAAATGTTTTGTGAGCGTCACCTATCTCGCGGCTTCCAACACCAAAGTGCCACTTGGGGTAGAGGGGCATCACTGTTCTATCTTCAGAAGTTGGACAAGGGATCCGGATATGTATTGGGAGAGGGGGGCACTAGCTCTGCTCTCGCTGTATTGTAAAGCGATAAAGCGCACAGGTCTGCAAAAGGTGGCCTTGGCTATTGACATTTGGCTTGGAGGAGGTTATAGAAGTCAGACGTTAGGTAACAGAAAAGTGTTGATATTCAGTCTGGTAAACCTTAAAAATCTGTCATCTGCCATCTTCCTTGGAGGTTTAGAATAGATAACAGATAACAGACATCAGATAACAGAAATGTTTGGTATTCAGTCTGGTAAACCTTAAAAATCTGTCATCTGTGATCTGTCATCTGTAATCTTCCATTGGAGTTTGCTTTCATTCAAGCAAAAATCAGAAACAAGAAATCAGGAACTAGGAATCCGGAACTAGGAACTAGAAATCAACAGCTTGCCGTTAGAGTAAAACGACCAGTGATTTTGTAAGGCATTTCTTCAATTGCGTAGATAATCTTACACAGAAAAAGCAAAATTGAATCGGCTGGCCAATGAAATTGTTATACGCTTCAGGGCTTGTGGGAATTGTGTTCTAGCACAGGCAGGAGTTGTTGCGTAGAGAAAAAGCGCAAGTAATTTTTTAAGGAATGTGCTAAGTGACTGAAAATTTAACATTTACAAGAGTGTTGAAGTGCATTTTCAAACTACTTTAGGGCTCAGCTATAGCTTGCTTTTTTAACCCTTTAAAACCTTGCCCACATGAAAACCATCATGAGCAGTTTGCTAAAGACTGTAAGCCAGTCATTTACCCCCCCCCCCCCCCCACACACACACACAAAAACACTTTAAACACATTTTATGACGCTAAAAGTGTAAGCCGCAGTTTTCTATTATCACTTTATTCCTTTGGTAAAGCGTGTTTATTTTTGATAGGTTTCATCGTTTTGGATTTCACAGCTAATGCCCAGGATACACCAAATTGTACATATCTGACAGGATCATTTCAGGTGGGAGTAGTTGATGTGACCGATGGCGTTACACAGAGTTTCAACATTCCGTTTAGTAGTACGGGATTTACTGCAATTAGCATGTGTTACGGAGATGAATTGTGGATACAGGATTTGGGAACGGGCCTATGTACTTATGGGTGGTATATCCGTAAAGAAAATAGTTTCAGTACCGTACCTGTATTAAATGCACAGAGCTTTCCTGTGGCAACAAATTATCTGTATGCAAGTGGTTCTCAGCAGACGCCACTACAGGCAGGTGTTTGGTATGAGCGATGGAATAATCATCTCCACCTATTACAACCTAATAATCCAGTTCATGACAATTATTTCTTAAGTGATCTCGAACCTGGTATTTATTGGTTGGCAGTTTCACACGCTCCATGGCACCCAAACACTAATCAAACTGCATTGCCTACTTACATTAGAGTACATATACGTGCTCCAATGTTGCCACTGACTGCAACAGCCTGTAAGAATGATACAGTCAATTTAAACGTACAGGGATGTGGCTTAGACTACCTTAATAGTAATTTGTGGAATGCAAGTATGGCTTGGTCAACAGGACAAACAGGCTCTTCAGCTACATTTAATGGAAATAGTTCCATCAGTGGTTCTGTGATGCTTCAGTATTCGGCGCCAAATAGATCAAGCGCATACAATGATATTTTCAATAGTACCAATGGCTCTTTGAGTTACAGTGTTCCTTTCCAGGTGACGTTTAATGGTCCTGATCTCCCCACCTTAGCCACTGCGTTAGATAATTGTGTGTCTTCTCAAACTATTCAAATAGGCAATTACAACAGTAGTTACTTGTACTCAGCCAGCCTTGCTATCAATGGAACCATGTATACTGGCAGTCCGGTACTGGATGTAAGTAGCATGAATAACAATGGACAAATCACATTGAATTATCCGCCTGCCGCCTCTGGTTCGGTAACCTTAAGTATTACCGCTACCCAAAATGGTGCAGGCAACCCCTTTCCGTGCAGTCAAACAGCCAGTTTTAGCACTTCCCTTGATTGTTGCTTTCAGCCTGGGGTAATTAGCTATAACAATAAAAACATGCGTCAGATTTTTGGTGGCCAGTCCATTGTTAATGGTAGTACAGTAATCTTAAATGGCACAACGGTAGTGAATACCGATATTACGCTCAACAACTGCCATATATACATGGGTAAAGATGCCGTTATTGATATTGCCAATGGAAGATCACTAACGCTAGGGCCTAATACTATAATTGAAGCTTGTGGCAATGATTTGTGGCAAGGAATTTTAGTAAGAAGGTTGGCCACATTGAATTCTAATGGAGCAACAATTAAAGATGCTTATGCTGCGGTTCGTTCTTTGAATGGAGGCTTGTACCAATTGGTTTCAACTTCATTCATCAATAACCTCATTGGCATTGATGTTACCGCACATCGCAATCAAGGCACACACCCCGGTACATATGTGAATTGCTCCTTTAGAAAGAACTCGGTATTGAAACAGCCTTATAACGGCAGCCAGAGTGTTATTGGCATACGGGTGAGGAGTGTTGATTATATTGAACTTGGGCTGGCATGTAACACACAGTATTCTGACAATGATTGGTCTGAATTTGTCAACCTTGATTTTGGCATACATGCCTTTCAGAGTGGGGGGCGAATAATGGGCAATGAATTTGTGAATAATGATAGAGGGATATTTATCAAAGGTCTGAGCCAGTATACTACACGAAACCCTTATTCATGGACTATTGGGGATGATGACCAGGCTTGTAGGGTTAACGCTAAAGAGTTTGTTACCACCCACAGAAGCACACACCAGGTGCATAATTTCTTCAATTATTGCAGAATGGGCATTCAAGCGAACGATTTGAGCAATGTTTTTGTATCTGAGAATGGTTTTGTGAATTGTAGATCTTTTGCTACTACCATGCAGAATATGGGTGGCCTTCTGCCTACTACTGTGGTCTATTTCCGCAATCAACTTGAGAACAATGCCAATGGTTTTCAGATGATTGGAATGGCGAGAACCACTGTATTAGAGGAGAATTCTATTGATTGGACAAGTGTAAAGCCCAATAGAAATGCAATAATATGTGGAAATGTGACATCGGCGGTTCTGGGTGAACCTTCAGACGATTTACCCAACGAGCAATCACCTCTCATTATTAAACAAAATCAACTATTGAATTATGGTAGAGGTATTACAGTGAACAATGTAGTGAATGCTTGGATAGACGATAACGAGATATTCATTCCGGCTTTTACAGGTATTGCCACCTATGGTATTTCCATAGAACATTCTCCAATTTCAGATATCACGCAGAATAGGATTGAAGGAGCCAATGGAAACATCTCTATCTCTGAAGGGATAAAGTTGCACCTTTCCCAGAACGTAGATGTACATGAAAACTGCCTAGAAGACCTTGGTAGGGGCATCAGTGCTGGAGGACCAAATTTTGGTAGTCTCTTTTTTAGAAATGCCTTTATAGCCAATCTAACAGGTTTCTACTTGCATGACTTAGGATTCACAGGACCCAACCAGTACATCTATAATGATCCCATTGCTCAACAGGGTTTTTGGATGCCCCAAGACAACGGCTGGTTCAACATGCCGGCTTATGGCAGCCAATTGCATAGCCATAACTCAAATGGTAGCTGGTCTCCGTGGTTGTTTAGGAGCCCACCTTACAATGTGCCTTTTGCTTATTGTCCTATTCCCGGTCTGAGCACTTCTAGCGGCTTTCCCTTTGATCCAATTTCTATTACAACCTCATCGAACAACCCACCTCATTTCTTTGGTGCGCCATGTGATGGACAGGGTTCAGTAACGCCTTTTGGTAAAACTGAAACTGTGCAAGAACTATCAGTGCTCTTGCAAATGCTAGATACAGCTCAAACAGCTCATCTTAATTATCTACCTTCGGAGGTATCTTGGCTATACGATATGCAGCTTTATGCTGAATTAATAGGCGATACCATAGACTATATGTCAGATGCATACTTGCAAAGTTTGTGGCAAAGGGCGCAAATCAATGATGTAGCCGAGGTGCTAAATATGGATGAGTTGATTCAACAAGCGGAAGAAGATAGCATTGCATTTAACTGGGCCTTGATACATGCGCTGAACCAGCAAATACAAGGCTTGGAGATTCCTTCCGCTCTGAAGTACCAATTCAACGACTTCTATGCCACATGGAAGCAAGACAGCAGCTACATTCACCAACCGGAAGTAATAGACAGCCTGTATTCCTGGTCAGATTACTGCCCTTATACCCATGGCGACGTGGTGTACCAAGCCCGTGCTGCTTTGTTGCAAGCACTTGATACTATTATGCCGCTTTCACTTTGTGAGATCAGTTTCAACGGAGGTATGCACAAAACTCAAGGTACTTGGGAAGCCAGCACAACTCAAACAAAAAACTGGCAGGTATTTCCCAATCCTGTATCTCAAGGAGAATGGTTGAATTTGCGACATAATGAAGGCTCCGAGGCCATGCGGATAGTCATAAGTGATTTGAGTGGCAGGTTGATCTATCAATTGGAGGCAGACAAATTGTACGATGGCTTCTCATTTCCAGATTTAGGCAGTGGCATTTACCTGCTCCACATTACTGATAGCAATGGCCAGATAGAAATCCATCGCTTATGGATTCATTAACAAAAGTAATTATTGTAATCCTACTGCTAAGAGTTGGGGCTGCCTTTGGGCAGCCCAACCTCTTACAAAATGGAGATTTTGAAAAGCACATTTGCTCAACTTGTTATGTAACCAATCATAGCCAGATTGAATTGTTAAAGGGTTACTACATGGGGATTCACTCACCTGATTTATACGCATCCTTATCTGCAGATCCCCGTTTTATGCCCCCAAATGTGGCTCCTGGTTATCAGAAACCCGAATCAGGCAATAATTTTGTAGGTATCGGCTCGGGTTACATAATAGAACCATATTATACTAGTGAGAGCATTTCAACTACGTGGTTTAGCCAACTAAAGCAAGGGAAGCGCTATCGATTTGTTTGTTATATTAGTTTGGCCAATAGTATGAAAAACATGCATAAAACATTAGTCTTGGCCTTCGATAGTATAGATATACGTGACTTCACAACCCAAGCGACATTTATCCAAAGATTAGATTCATATAATCAAAAGGGTTATCAAATAGAACTGATCTCAGATACGGCTGATTGGGTTTATCATTCGTATGATTTTGTTGCCTCAGGAACTGAAAAGCATATGCATCTTTTCTTAAAAATGGATGATAGCGATTTGATCCCAATCGGTTCAGGAGGTACAACTACAATGTATGGTAGTGACCTTTACAGGTCGTACTATTACATAGACAATATGAGCCTCATAGAATTACCTGATCCCGATAATCCCGAAGAGGAGGTAAGCTTAGAACTCCCCAATACCTTCACCCCCAATGCAGATGGGCAAAATGATGAGTGGAAGCCTCGTTCACGCAATTTTGATCACTTTGAGCTGCAGGTGTTCAACCGCTATGGCACTTTGGTATTTCAATCAAATGGCGAGCAAGTGCATTGGGATGGCCTTACCTTAAGCGGAGAACCCGCAGCAGAAGGGGTGTACTTTATACAGCTCTCTGCCACAGACCGCTATGGTGAGCTACATGAAAGACAGGAAACGGTGCATCTTTTTAGGTGAGACGCGAGAGAGATAACAGATGCCAGACACCAGAGGCCAGAAGCCAGACTGGGTGGCAATGTTTGGAAAAGGTTTAGGGTTGAGTGTTTAGGGTTTAGAGGGGGAAGGAGGAAGTGAGGAAGGTGTTAGAATCGATCCCGAAGTCTCGGGACTTCGCTCTGCTGCGCATCCGCTTCGGAATCGAGAGACGAGAAAAGTTTGGTCGTTTGGATGGTTGGGGAGTTTGGAATCATCAAGGCAGGAATTAGGAATCAGAAATAAGAAATTAGGAATGACAGTAAGTTTATGGTTGAGGGTTTAGGGTTTAGAATAGATAACAGACGTCGAGTATGGTCTTCTGCTCGCCTTGCAATCCACACTATGGCAGTTGCAATGGTTCAAACCAATGTTTAGAAGCGTTTAGCCAGTGTAGAGACGGTTGATGGGCAAGGCCTATAGAAAACAGACCTACTAACTGTTTCACTATAGTCTCCCTCGTGTTTCTGGTTCTTGAGCGACATCGCCACATGGCGAAATCTAAAGCTTTACCCTGTGAATAGGAGGGTCTCATCAGGCATTGATTGGCCCTCAGCGCTGATGGTTTTTCCGAAATACCTTTGCGGCTTCATATCCAAGACCCCCACATGGATTTCAAAGGCTACGATCTCCCCAAAGAAGAGCTGCTCAAACTCTACAACCATATTCTGCTCCCCCGCTTGATTGAAGAAAAGATGCTCATCTTGTTGCGTCAAGGGCGCATTTCTAAGTGGTTCAGCGGTTACGGACAAGAAGCTATCAGCGTGGGATGTGCGGCGGCCATGGACCATGATGAATACCTGCTCACCATGCACCGCAATCTGGGCGTTTTCACCACCAGGCAACTGCCTTTAGATCGCCTATTTATGCAGTTTCAAGGCAAGCCAGGCGGCTTTACCAAAGGACGAGACAGGAGCTTTCACTTCGGTACCAATGAACACCACATTGTGGGAATGATCTCTCACTTGGGTCCGCAATTGGGCGTTGCTGACGGCATTGCACTGGCCCATAAACTGAAGCAAGAACAAAAGGCTACCCTCGTCTTTACCGGTGATGGCGGCGCCAGTGAAGGCGATTTCCACGAAGCACTCAACACCGCCGCCGTTTGGCAACTGCCCGTTCTCTTTGTTATTGAAAACAACCAATGGGGATTGAGCACGCCGTCGTCTGAGCAATTCCGATGCAAGCAGTTTGTAGACAAGGGCATCGGGTATGGCATGCGCGCGGTGCAAGTGAATGGCAACAACTTGCTAGAAGTGTATACCACCATCCGCCAGCTGGCCGAAGAAATTCGGCAACATCCTGAACCCATTATCATTGAATGCATCACCTTCCGCATGCGTGGGCATGAGGAAGCCAGCGGCACCAAGTACTATCCAGAAGGTTTGCAAGACCAATGGGCAGTGCATGATCCGGTAGACAATTACGAGCGCTACTTGTTGGAGGCAGGTCTGCTATCAGAAGAGGAAAAGGTGCTTCATCGCAATCGAATCAAGAAAGAGATCCAAGAAGCCCTTGACCGTGCAGATGCCGCTGATCGTCCGGTTTTTGACTTGGCTGCAGAGCGTGCTGATCTCTTTGCTCCTTCCCCTTCAGCGGAAGAAGGTCCAGTGAGCGAAACCAAAGAAATGCGTCTACTCGATGCCATTTCAGAGGCATTGGATCAAAGTATGGAGGCCCATCCCGGTTTGGTGTTAATGGGACAAGACATTGCCGATTACGGGGGCGTGTTTAAAGCTACCGATGGGCTCATGCAGAAATACGGCAAAGAGCGAGTGCGCAACACGCCCTTGTGCGAATCGGCTATTCTAGGTGCTGGACTTGGCTTGTCTATTAAAGGTATGAAGGCCATGGTGGAGATGCAGTTTGCCGATTTTGTATCGGAAGGCATCACCCAAATCTGTAACAACTTGGCCAAGATTCACTATCGCTGGGGGCAAAACGCCGATGTAGTGGTGCGAATGCCTACGGGTGCCGGGGTAGCCGCAGGTCCTTTCCACAGCCAAAGCAACGAAGCTTGGTTTACCCATACCGCCGGATTAAAAGTGTTGTATCCTGCCTTTCCGGAAGATGCCAAGGGCTTGTTGAACGCCGCTTTCAACGATCCCAATCCGGTCTTGTTCTTCGAACACAAAGCCCTTTACCGCTCCATCCGAGGTCATGTTCCGGTGAATCGGTATACAGTACCCATCGGTCAAGCGCGAGTAGTGCGCGAAGGACACCAATTCAGCATCATCACCTACGGAATGGGCGTGCACTGGGCCATGCAACTCCTCGATGAACACCCTGAATGGCAAGCCGATCTCATCGACTTGAGAACTTTAAGTCCACTCGATTGGGATACCATTGAAGGCAGCGTTCGGAAAACTGCTCGCGCCTTGGTACTGCATGAAGATGTATTGACCGGAGGAATTGGAGGCGATATAGCTGCGCGCTTGCAAGAAAACTGCTTCCGCTCTTTAGACGCACCAGTGATGCGTCTCGGCTCTGAAGATCTTCCTGTGCCTTTTGCGCCCGAACTGGAAAACGGCTTTCTGGCCTCCTCCCGCTTACAAGCTAAAATAGAAGCGCTGCTCACTTACTGATCGGGGGTGCCGAACAAGGAAAGGCGTTTTCGCTCTTCTCGCTTGCTCCAAATG
>CAZDPF010000037.1:0-3527 GCA_964507215.1 uncultured Chryseobacterium sp.
CCATAACTGCCCAAAGCAGAAGCGCAATTGGCGCCGACATAGGCACAAATAGGATGAGGGCAAAAGGACCGAGGTAAACGGCAAACATCACCAAGGCTTTGAAGAACAACTCAAAGCTGGCTGTTGGACGAATTTCCTTACCCTGTAGAAAAGATTCGATGCGCTGGTGCAGCACTTTCTGGAAGGCGGTGGTTTGCTTCGGACGGAAGCGGGGGAACTCTGACATATCTGCAAAGCTACGCTGAAGATTGAATTAGATTTGAACAGAATTTTTTTCAACATGCAGACTGTCTGTCCTTCGCATACACAGGCTTGGAAAAAGCTTGAAACTTTGGCAAAAAACTGGAATCAGCAAAGCCTGAGAAGCTGGAAAGATGATGTTCACCGCGCCCAGAAATACCGCATTATTGACGAAAATCTGGCGCTCTTCTACGGCAGAAATCTTCTGGATGAAGATGTGCTTAACACGCTTTTTGATCTAGCAGAAGCCTGCGGACTGCAGCAAGGCATTGAAGCCATGTTTTCTGGCGAAAAAATTAACCAAACCGAAAACAGAGCGGTATTGCACACTGCCCTTCGCAATTCCAAGAGAACAGGTCTGGTGTTAGATGGCACTGATGTTCTCGCACAAGTGCATGAGGTGCTGGATCAAATGAAGCGTTTTTCAGAAAACCTGAGAAGCGGGGTTCACCTAGGGTATACAGGACAAAAAATAACCGATGTGGTCAATATCGGTATAGGTGGGTCTGATCTCGGTCCGTACATGGCCTACGAGGCACTCAAAGATTGGTCTGACGGAAAGATCAAGGGGCATTACGTGTCCAATGTTGATGGAATTCATTTGCATAGATGTTTGAAAGATTTAAAGCCCGAAACCACGCTGTTCATCATCGCTTCTAAAACATTTACTACCCAAGAAACTATGGCCAATGCCCGAGCGGCTCGCGCCTGGTTTCTTGCAGATGCCGGAGATGAAACCGCTATTGCCAAACACTTTGTGGCCCTTTCTACCAACTTAAAGGCGGCACAAGACTTTGGCATTGAGACGCACAACATCTTTGGTTTTTGGGATTGGGTTGGTGGGCGGTACAGCATGTGGTCTGCTATTGGACTTTCGCTTTGTTGCACCTTAGGATTTGATCATTTCGAACAAATGTTGCGCGGAGCAGAAGCCTCAGACCAGCACTTTAGGAAGGCACCTTTCCAACAAAATATTCCGGTGATCATGGCCTTGATTGGCATTTGGTACAACAACTTCTTGAATTGGGAAACGCACGCCATCCTGCCTTATGATCAACGTTTGCATAGGCTTCCTGCCTTTTTACAACAGGCAGACATGGAGAGCAACGGCAAGACGGCAGACCGCAACAATCAAAGAGTGGATTATGAAACCGGGCAGATCATTTGGGGTGAACCTGGAACCAATGGTCAACATGCTTTCTACCAATTGCTTCATCAAGGGTCGAAGAAAGTTTCGTGTGACTTTTTGGCCTCGGCACAGGCAGAGCACCCTTATGATGAGCAACAAGCAATTTTGTTAGCCAATTTTTTCGCACAACCACAGGCCATGATGAATGGCCTCACCCCAGAAGAAACAGCCTCTAATATGCGCCTAGAGGGCAAGAGCCCAGAACAAATTGAGCAGCTTCTGCCCCACCGAGTATTTGAAGGCAACAGGCCCAGCAATGTGCTTTTCTACCAAAAACTAGATCCGTACACCTTCGGAAGGATCATTGCCCTTTACGAACACAGAATTTTCGTACAAGGTTGGATTTGGAATGTGTACAGTTTTGACCAATGGGGTGTAGAGTTGGGAAAAAAGATTGCCAACGGTATTCTATCAGACATGAAAAAGGAAGAAAACTTCCAAACAGCCGACGCCATTACGCAAGAACTCATTGCCCTGTGGAAAAAGTGGCTTTAAATGAGGAGAAAGTCTGTTAAACTCTCAAAATACCCTGAAATAAGTAGTAGTACTTAAATAAACAGGCACTAATTTTGTCAGATTGAATAATCTCTCTGCGAACCACCAGAGATTTTTCTTCATTGTAGTATTATAAAGACAGATGCAACAGTCAGAATCTGTGCAATTCATCACGATCAGCAATCGTAAGACCTTTGCGTTTTTTCGATGGTTGGTCTTGGTTCTATTGGCCTTGTTAGCTGCTGATATAGCATTGAGCTTTCTTCCAGGTTCATTGGGCGATATAGCAGAGAACCACTATGTTGCTTTTGCAAGTGCCGCCATTTTGTTGCTGCTGCTGTTTTTACGTATCAACTACTTCTTCTACGACGATAGTTATGAGATCCTGCACATCCGGTCTAAAGGTCTTTGGTTTATGGGGATCGGGGAAGACATCAACAAACGCTATGACTTCCCGAAAAGAAAGGTGACAGACTTCCGAATTGAAAAAACTTTCTTGCATCGCACCCTTTATCTCACCTTAGACAACTACGCTTCGGAAACTCGGAAAATGCGAAGCGTAGATATTTCCTTTCTCAAAGACGAGGAAATTGATCGGCTCCAGACTTCTCTTGAGCGCATAGTGGCCAAGAATCAAGTCTTGGCAGATCGCGGAGAATAGTGCTTCTCCTTACTTTTGTTGCATGTACAACTTCCTCTTGAGCCTTCACGGGCTTCTTGCTTTGCTGCTCCTGATCGCCCTACCGCTTACTTTGCTCCTCAGCTTTCTCCGCCATCATGCCACCAAACCCCTGAGTTTAGTAGTTACAGTGATGGCTCATTTACAATTGTTGCTCGGACTGTATCTCTACTTTGGAGGAAGCAACGGCATGCAATTGTTTGAAACAGGGGAAGCCATGTCTAATTCTGCCTTCCGATTCTATGCAGTTGAGCATATCACCACCATGATTCTCGCCATCGTTTTGTTGACGGTTGCAAGGTCGAAAGTGAAAAAAACATGGAAAGAGCAAAGCAGTTCTCGCGCTCCCTTCTATTGGTATCTTGCTGGTTTTGTTCTGCTATTGTCTCGCGTTCCTTGGGATCGATGGCCCTTTATCGGCAACTAGACATTTCCCTTGCTCGAAAAAAAACGCCCCTCTATCGCGCCCATACGCGAAACCGCCATCATCATCGGAACTTTCAGAACCCGTCTGGAATCCGAACAAATGGAGGAATACCTCGATGAACTCGCCTTTTTGGCAGATACTGCCGGAGCAGAGGTTGTAAAACGCTTTACCCAGCGGCAAGACATGCCGCATCCTAAAACCTATTTGGGTACCGGTAAAATTGAGGAGGTACATGAATATGTCAAAACAGAGAAAATAGACTTGGTCGTTTTTGATGATGAATTGAGTCCTTCTCAACTAAAGAACATCGAGCAGATCTTAGACACCAAGGTCATGGATCGAACCAACCTCATCTTAGACATTTTTGCATCTCGGGCACGGAGCAGTCATGCAAGAACCCAAGTAGAGTTAGCCCAATATGAATACCTGCTTCCCCGCCTCACCAAAATGTGGACGCACCTTCAGAAGCAAAAAGGTGGAATTGGGATGAAAGGGCC
>CAZDPF010000037.1:3627-16339 GCA_964507215.1 uncultured Chryseobacterium sp.
ATACCACAGTGCGTAAAGTAGTTGTGGGTAATTTGCCCTTTTTGCTCACTGATACAGTTGGTTTCATACGAAAACTGCCCACTCAATTGGTTGAGTCTTTCAAAAGTACTTTAGATGAAGTTCGAGAGGCCGATCTATTGGTTCATGTAGTAGACGTGGCGCATCCTGCCTTTGAAGATCATTTGCACAGTGTACAACAAACCATTGCTGAATTGGGCGCAGGAGAAACGCCTGTGCTTTTGGTATTTAATAAAATTGACGCCTTTCAACCAAGACTAAGAGATCCGTATGATCTTGAGGCTGAAGAAAAAGGTTACGGCCATTTAGATGAGCTCCGAAAAACTTGGATGGCGCGAAGTCATAACAATGCAGTGTTTATCTCTGCCGGGGAAAAAATCAATTTAGAAGAGTTGCGCCATACCCTTTACTATTTAGTGAAGGCCATTGCAGATGAGCGCTATCCGAATATTTCCTTCTACTAATCAGATGGCCATGGGGCGCATTGGCCTGATTCTATGATTTTTGATTTCTAACACCCCTTCCTCTTCTAGTTGCTTGAGTGAACGATACACCGTAGTTCGTGTGGCACCAATCATCTGTGCAATATTGCTAGGGGTGATGTCGAGGTCAATTTGGCCAGCATCATCTAGCCCAAATTTCTCGCTCATGGCACGCATCATCCCTTCAATGCGATCAACTACACGTTGAGACCTGATGTCTGCCAAACGCATCTCTATAAATGAAGCGTCTCTGTCTACTTGCTTCATGACCTGCATGCCAAAGACCGGGAAATCGCGAAGCAAGTCAAGAAAACTCGCCCTGTCTAAGCTACACAATGAAAGCTCCTTAGAGTGTACCATGGCATTGTATTGATGGGGCATTTCATTGAAAGCTTCCATAATACCCGCCATATCGCCTTCTTTCAAAAACCGAATAATCAAACTGCCACTTGACTGTGAGCGCGTATGTACACGAGCTACCCCGTCTAGAATGAGGTGTACTTTAGGTGCCGGATCTCCCTTGCGGAATAAGAACTGCCCGGATCGAAACTGCCTGTAAACAGCGCAAAGCCGGAATGCATCGTACACTTCTTTCCACTCTTCACCAAAGAGTTTGTTGAAGATATCTGCCTTAAAATTTTCAGCTCGCGTATTCATGTCCTTGAATTGAGGTAAAAGTAAAACCTCCTTCTTGTGGCCTAAATGATATTCGTCATCCGAAGTCATGACGAATGAGAGCTTTACAACTGATATAGACCGCTTCCATCAGATCAATTGGCTGGTTATGAAGAGCCAATGACCTTCTCTTTCCAACCGGCTAAGCGCCTTACCTTCGTTTCTTTATTGCTCTCTACATGAAGATCAGCGGATTTTCTATGGCGAAGAACGCCTCGAAACTTTATTACCCGATGCGCCAGGCCATCGAATCTATCCTTCCTATATGTGATGAATTTGTGGTGGCCTTGGGCGATTGTGATGAAGATGATACCACGCGCAAGGAAATTGAAGCCATCGGCTCAGACAAGATCCGCATCATTGATACGGTTTGGGATCTCGAAAAGTATCCGCGCGGAATGGAAAATGCCCATCAAACCGACATCGCCATGAAAGCGTGCACGGGCGATTGGCTTTTCTATGTTCAAGCCGATGAGGTAGTACATGAGAAATACCTTCCCGTTATCAAGAAACGCTGCGAAGAATTGCTCAAAGACGCCTCCGTGGAGGGGCTTCTCTTCCGCTATACCCACTTTTATGGCGATTACCAACACCACCATGTGGGGCACGATTGGTACAAAGATGAAATTCGAATTGTGCGTAATCTGCCAGATATGCATTCGTGGATATCAGCTCAAAGTTTCCGTAGAATTCCAAATTTTGATGGCCTTAATTACCGGGTGAAGGAAGGCACGCTCAAGCTAAATGTTGCGCGAGTGGATGCCCACATTTATCACTATGGCTGGGTTCGACCGCCTTCTCTGATGCAGAAAAAGAAGAAATCATTGGGTACCATTCACCATGGCGCTCAGGCTATGGATGCCGATTACTCGCAAAAACCCCCAGCGTTTGACTACGGTCCTTTGGGAAGATTAGCCCCATTTAAGGGCACCCACCCGGCTGTCATGCAATCTTGGATTGAGCGTTTCAATTGGGCTGATCAACTCAATTACAGCCAGCGTGAGCAAAATCCCAACCGGGAAAAGATGGCACACGACAAACTCAAAAGCCGGGTACTCACTTGGATTGAGCAAACCTTCCTCAACGGAAAAACCATTGGTGGGTTCAACAATTACAATCTCCTAAAACGCTAATGGTCAATCGTTACTATTGAGGAAGCGCTTCACACTGCTGTAGAGTGCGTCGGGTTGCTCTGCATGCACCCAATGACCCGCCTTTGCGATTCCCTCAAACTGCATCAATGGAAACTGTCGGTGGATGGCGGGTAAGTCTTCATCTAAAATGTATCCTGATTCTTCGCCGCGAATGAATAAACTCGGCCCATCATACCCCAAATCATCAGGCAGGGCTTGTCCCACATTCTCAATCTCCTGATGGATCACAGGCAAATTGAATCGCCACTCAAATCCGCCTTCTTTACAACGGTGCAGGCTCTTCATTAAAAACTGTCGAACACCGGGCTGAGGAATTCCTTTCGACAGCCACTCCTCTACCTCTGAACGTTTTTCTAATTCGCCCACGGGCACGGCCATCAAAGCATTGATGATGCTCCGATGGTGCACCGGATACTGTTTTGGACCAATATCTACCACCACCAGACTTTGCACCAATTGGGGGTAACTGGCCGCCATACACATGGCCGTCTTCCCCCCCATACTATGCCCTAGGATATGGGCAGATGGCAATCCTTCGTCAGACATGAATGCACGAAGATCATCTGCCATTAGCTCGTAGGTCCATTCTTCGCTTTGGGGTGAAAGACCGTGATTGCGTTGATCCAACAAGTACACCTTGCGCTCTTCTGCCCACCGTTTGCCCAAGCTGAGCCAATTATCACTCATGCCGAAAAGGCCGTGGAGTACAATCAGGGGTGGGCTTCCATTTCCCAATGAACGGGAAAATAGCTTCATTCTTCGCCTTTTATATCGGCCATTTCCAACTGCCTCAGGTACATGCGGATACTATTCTCCAAGCCAAAATACAAGGCATCTGCTATCAACGCATGGCCTATAGAAACTTCTTGCAGTCCTTTCATTCGGGCGGCTAGAAAACGGAGATTATCGAGGTTCAAATCATGACCCGCATTGAGTCCAAGTCCAAGCTTGACCGCCAAATCTGCCGACAGCAGGTAAGGCTGAATGGCTTGTTCACGATTCTGCAAATACGCCGAAGCGTAGGCTTCAGTGTAAAATTCGATGCGATCGGTTCCTGTGGCCGCAGCGGCCTCTACTTGTTGCAAATCAGGATCGAGAAAAAGAGAGACCCGCATTCCGCCTTCTTGGAGTCTGCTTACAGTTTCTGCCAGAAAAGGCGCATGTTTCAGACAATCCCAACCCGCATTGGAGGTGAGTACATCCGGTCCGTCTGGCACTAGGGTCACTTGTGCTGGTTTCACCTCCTCTACCAACTTCAAAAAGTTGGGGTCAGGATAGCCCTCAATATTGAACTCGGTGCGCACTACTTCGGCAAGCTGACGTACATCGCTGTAACGGATATGCCGTTCATCCGGACGAGGATGCACCGTAATTCCCTGTGCACCAAATGATTCTGCGCGTTTGGCCGCCAAAACCACATCGGGCACATTGCCGCCTCTTGCGTTGCGCAAGGTGGCTATCTTGTTAATATTTACACTGAGTCTAACCAAGAGGATGGCAAAGATAAATCGAGTATGTTTGATTAATGACCGTTGAGCAATTCTTGCAACATGATGTACTGCCCCTTCAGATGGATGACAGGGTGCAATATGCTTTGGGCAGTATGGATGAGTTGAAGTTGCATGAACTTCCTGTGCTTGATGGAGACATCTTCCGCGGACTGGTTCGGGAAGACCGATTGGAACAAGTGGCCGATGATCAAATGACCCTTGCTGAAGCCGGTATTATTCCTGAAACTGTTTTTGTAGCCGTCGGACGAAGTGTACACGATGCGCTCCGATTGATGGTGGCAGGGCATTTAAGTGTGCTCCCCGTTCTAGATGAAGATGGGCTCTTTGCCGGACATCTTTCTGCCCAGCATCTATTGATGGAAGTAGGCCAAGCCTTGGGAGCAGACGTGGCAGGTGGCGTTCTGGTTCTTGAAATGGCTGGACAAGATTACCATCTGTCTGAAATCGCTCAGATACTGGAGTCCAATGATTTAAGGGTTTTGAGTATGATGACGCGGCCCGTGGAAATGAGCACTCGTCTTCAGGTGATTATCAAGACCCACAGCCGAGATCTTGGTCGAGCTTTACAGACCTTGGCCCGCTATGAATACACGGTCATCTTAGCAGAGTTTGAAGACCTGCACGACATTCAACTCAATGACCGCTATGAGTTGTTGATGCGATACTTGAACGTTTAATCATGCGAATTGCCATTTATGCCAAGCATTTTAGCGCTGAAGCTAAGCCGCATGTAGAGCGCTTGTATAATGCATTGAATGCGCACGCGGTAGACCTAATGGTGTATGAAGCACTTGATCGCTTCCTCAAAGACCACTGTCCTGAGATTTACAACTACCAAGTTTTTTCCAATCACGTTGAACTGAACCGCTTGGCTCCAGATTTTCTGATCACTTTGGGAGGGGATGGAACTATACTGGAAGCTGCCACAGTTGTTCGGGATGCGCGTATTCCGATTCTGGGTATCAATCTCGGGCGCATGGGTTTCCTGGCAGATGTGGCCAAAACAGAGGTGATGAATGCCGTTCAGGCCTTGGCCAATGAGCACTACCGCATTGTTGAACGCGCCTTAATAGAGGTGGAAACCGATGAACCTGAATTGCAGATAGATTTCCCCTATGCACTCAATGAAGTAACTACCAGCAGAAAAGACTCAACTGCCATGGTAAGCGTCAACGCCTATATAGACGGCGACTTTCTGACAACGTATTGGGCCGATGGCCTCATTGTGGCCACCCCAACTGGAAGCACCGGCTACAGCTTGAGCTGTGGAGGGCCCATTATAGTGCCGCAGGCCAGAAATTTTGTAATCACCCCTATTGCTCCTCACAATTTGAATGTGCGCCCTTTCGTTATTCCCGACAACCAGGAGATCGAATTGGTAGTAGAGAGCCGGAATGATCGGTTTCTGATTTCGTTGGATTCGCGCATTCACGATGCCCCCAGAGGTTGCCGATTGCGGCTCAAAAAAGCCGGTTTCACCCTGGCCTCGGTGCAGCTGAAAGAACAGCCGTTTTCCAGTACGCTCAGAAGCAAGTTGTTCTGGGGTGTGGATAGGCGCAACTAATTGATATTACGCATATTCAGCGCATTCGAATTGCCTATATTTGCCCTCCTTTTAAAAACCTTTCAACGTTAAAACGCTGCGATACATAGGCTTACTTGGCGCTTTGCTCTACAGTACCTTCTCGGCTGCCCAAAATCATGAGCTAGGCCTGCAAGCTGGTGCGACTAATTTTTTGGGCGATGTAGGGCACTATGGCTTTTCCCTTCCGAAAGGCTACTTCGGCCAATTCCAATACCGCTTTAGTTATCAGCAGTACTACGGCCTTCGGGTTTCAGGAGGAATTGGACGTTTAGAAGCCCGTGACGAATGGAGCGGATTTGAGGAACGTCAACTTCGCAATCTGTCTTTCCGATCTGATCTATGGGACCTCAAAGCGCTGCTAGAAATCAACTTTTTTCGCTTTGACCCCAGAAGCAGAGAATACAACAAGACCTTCTACATCTTCGGCGGTATAGGCGTTTTTGGCTACAATCCACAGGCTTTTTACGGCGATGATTGGATAGATCTTCGGCCTTTGGGCACTGAAGGTCAGGGAACCCCGCTGAGCAACCAAGCGCCTTATGGCACTACCGATATCATCTATCCCTTCGGCTTTGGTTACAAACATGCCTTTAATGAGCATTGGCAGTTCCACATTGAATTTATGGCCAACAGCACAGGAACTGATTATCTGGACGATGTAAGTGGCAACTACGTAAATCCAAATCAATTGGCTCAATTCAATGGGTTTGTGGCGGCTGATCTTTCTGACCGAAGTTTGCTTCCCGCAGATCGCGCCGGTTATGCAAGAGGCAATTCTGCTAACAACGACTGGTATTTTTACACCGGCATCGGATTGGTGTGGAGATTCACCAGCAATCGTGAAGTTTGTGCGAGATTTTGGGGACGATAGATCATGGATAGCGAGCACAGTTTGGATATGAACCGGATACCGCAACACATTGCGGTAATCATGGATGGCAATGGCCGTTGGGCCAAAAGCAAAGGCTACATCCGAACCCTGGGACATGAAAACGGGGTGGATGCCTTGCGACGCACTGCTACTCGCTCAGCAGAACTAGGGGTAAAATTCCTCACGGTTTATGCCTTTTCTACTGAAAATTGGAAGCGACCGAAAAGAGAAGTAGATGCCCTGATGAGCATCTTGGTAAGCGCTTTGAAAAAGGAGTTGAAGACCTTGATGGACAATAAAATCCGTTTGAATGCCATCGGGAATATTGAAAGTCTTCCTGCCAAATGTCAGCGTGAGTTGAATGAGGTTCGCGAACATACCGCCGGGAACAACCATATGACGCTCACGCTGGCCTTGAGTTACAGCTCGAAAGACGAACTCGTTTTGGCCATGCGCAGCATTGGTGAGCAAGTGAAGAATGGGCTTTTGTCTCCAGAAGACATCAATGAAGACCTGGTTCAAAAGCATTTGTTTACCTCAGGGATGCCCGATCCAGACCTGCTCATTCGGACCAGTGGAGAATTCAGGATTAGCAATTACCTATTGTGGCAAATCGCTTATTCAGAACTGTACTTTTGCCCCAAATTGTGGCCAGACTTTCAAGAAGACGATTTGAATAAAGCCATTGCTGAATACCAAAACCGAGAACGCCGCTACGGCATGATCAGCGAACAGATCAAATCCTGAATGATTAAGTGAGAAAGATTCTGCTGATTCTCGGCTGCATTTTCAGCCTGCTGCATTTTGAACTGCACGCCCAAAGCATCGACCTTATTCCTGGTGTGGAATATGAAATCGGGAACATTGACGTAAGCGGCAGTGGCAATCTCGACAACTCGGTGATTATTCTGTTGAGTGGTTTGCAGATTGGCGATAAGATTACTGTTCCGGGCGAAGAGCTGCAAAATGCCGTTCGAAAATTGTGGCAACAGAAGCTTTTTGATGATGTCTCCATCGCCATCACTAGAAAAATTGGCAACACCATCTTCCTGGAGATCAGGCTTCGTGAACTGCCTAAACTCTCCAAGTTTGGCATCTTCGGCATTAAAAAATCCAAGAGAGACAACATTCGTGAAGAAATCAATCTCTCTAGAGGGCTCATTGTTACTGAGAACCTCAAGGTGAATACGGTAAACAAAATCAAGAACTACTATCGAGACAAAGGTTATTTAGATGCCGATGCCCGCGTTGAAGAAATTGCCGACACCAGTTTAAACAATGCGGTGATCCTCAACATCTTCGTCAATCCCGGCGAGCGCGTTAAAATCAAAGACATTCACTTTATTGGCAATGAGCAGCTCAGCGACAAGCAGTTGCGAAAAGCCATGAAAGAAACCAAACGCAAAAGACTTTGGACGATCTTCAAGAGCAGTAAACTGATCAAAGAAGAGTACAAAGACGACAAGCTCAAGGTGATTGACAAGTACAATCAGAATGGCTTTCGCGATGCCCGAATTGTTAAAGACAGTATTTATCGCGTGTCTAAAGACCGCATTGCCATTGACTTATATGTAGAAGAAGGCAGTAAATATTACTTTGGTGATATTGCTTGGTTGGGCAATACCAAATACACCAATGAGGTGCTTGAAAAGGTCTTGCGCATTAGAAAAGGAGACGTTTACGATGGGCAGTTGTTGCAAGAACGGCTCTTTATGGACCCCAACGGCAATGATGTTAGTGCACTTTATCTCGACAATGGTTATTTGTTCTTCCAACTCAATCCGGTGGAAGTGCGGGTAGAGAATGACTCCATTGATTTTGAAATGCGCATCAGCGAAGGAAGACAAGCCACTATCAACAACGTAACGGTTAGTGGAAATGACCGCACCAATGATCATGTGGTGATGCGCGAACTGCGCACGCGTCCCGGAGCGCTATTCCGCAGATCAGACGTACAAAGAACCTTTAGAGAACTGGCGCAATTGGGCTTCTTTGACCCACAAGCCATTGAGCCTAAGGTCAACCCGAACCCGCAAAACGGCACCGTTGACATTGAGTACAAAGTGGTGGAAAAATCTACCAGTCAACTCGAGCTGCAGGGCGGTTGGGGCGGTGGTCGCGTGGTGGGAACTATTGGATTGAACTTCAATAATTTCAGTGCAAGAAACATTTTCAATAAAGAATCTTGGAAGCCATTGCCTTCGGGTGACGGACAGACCATTAGCTTGCGCGCCCAAACCAATGGAAGCTTTTTTCAATCGTACAGCGTCTCATTTACAGAGCCTTGGCTCGGAGGAAAGAAACCCAACTCCCTCACTTTATCGCTTTTTCACAACGTTCAAACCAATGGCCTGTCGAAGAGCGATCCCAATAGACAGTCTCTACAAATCACCTCTATTACCGCAGGACTGGGAAGGCGCTTGAAATGGCCTGACGATTATTTTACACTATACACTGCGGTAGAATACCAGATTTTCGACCTTAACCGCTACCAGACAGGTTTTCTAAGCTTCAATAATGGCAGGGCCAACTCATTGAACTTCAAGTTTATTCTTGGAAGAAACAACACCGATGTACCCATTTTCCCGACCAAAGGATCGATTTACTCCTTGGGGCTGGAGCTTACCCCCCCATTCTCGCAGATGAATGGTCGTGATTTGACCAATGCTGATGACTTCCTGAAGTATCGATGGATTGAATACCACAAATGGAAGTTCTCCTCCAGCTGGTTCTCGGAATTGGCCAAGAATTTTGTGCTGCGCAGCCATATGGAATTCGGAGTCTTGGGCTTCTATAATTCGGCTATTGGCTTGCCTCCATTCGAGCGATTCTTTGTGGGAGGTGATGGGCTGCAGAATTTTGTGATTGATGGACGGGAGATCATCGGATTGCGTGGATATCCCAACAACTCGCTTTCCAGCAATACCGGAGACCCCCTTTACACGAAGTTTATATTTGAATTCCGTTATCTCATTTCGCCCAACCCACAAGCCCAGATTTTTGCCCTAGGCTTTTTAGAAGGCGGCAATGCGTATCGGCAATTTGAAGACTTCAATCCGTTCTTGATCAAACGATCTGCTGGAATGGGCTTTCTTATTTTGATGACGATGTTTTGTCTGCTTGGTATTTATTTCGGATACGGTTTTGTTACCATACCAGGTGCCTTCAATCCGAGCGGATGGAATACCCACTTCATCATAGGACAACAGTTTTAATAGACGTTTCATGTTTTTGAAGCAATGCATCCTCCTTACCTTCGCGCTCGCTTTTTCAAGCTTGCTTTCGGCGCAGCGGCTGGCGTATGTGGATACGCAGAAGATACTTTCGGAAATACCCGAATACGCCCAAGCGCAAAACCAAATCAATACCCTATCTGCCAATTGGGCGGGTGAGGTAGAAGCTTTGCGTTCTGAGATTGATGCCCTTGAAAAGGCCTACCAAGCTGAAAAAGTCTTGTTGACTCCCAAGCTGCAAGAAGAGCGTGAACAAATGATTGATGCCAAAAGACAAGAAGCACTTGATTTGCAACGGAAGTACTTCGGGCCCGAAGGCGAACTCTTTAAAAAGCGGAAAGAACTGATCCAACCCATTCAAGATCAGATTTACAATGCCGTTCAGGAAGTGGCTAAGCGCAAGCGCTACGACATGGTTCTGGACAAATCAGGAGCAATCACCCTCTTGTATGTGAGCGATGCGCTCGATATAAGTGGCGAGGTTCTTGAAAAGATGGGATACTGATAAACAACAATGATCCAAACAATGAAAACCCGCATCCTCTCACTTTTTGCCCTGCTCTTTGCTCTGGGACTAAGTGCACAAAGCCAAAAGATTGGTCACATCCGCATGGATGAACTCATCCAACTCCTTCCTGAAACCAAAGCTGCACAAAGCGAATTGGAAGCTTATGCCCAGAAGTTAGACACAGACTTCCAAGAAATGCAACAAGAATTGATGGCCAAGGTGACCAAATTCCGTGAAGACGAAGCCCAGATGACCAAGTTGAATCGCGACACTAAAATGCAAGAGATTCAGAGCTTGCAAGAGCGCATAGAGGCCTATCAGCAAAGCGCTTCACTTGATCTTCAGCAAAAGCAAGAGCAATTGCTCACCCCCATTATTGAGAAGGCTGAAAAAGCCATTCAAGAAGTGTGTGTAGAAGAAGGATATAGCTACATTCTCGATAGCTCAAAAAGCAAAAATCTTTTGCTTGCTATTAACAACAGCAATGATATTCTTCCTTTGGTGAAGAAAAAGCTGGGCATCCAATAAGCCCAAGCCTCCATGGCTTCTGATCAGCGCCCCATTGGGATTTTCGACTCCGGCATAGGAGGCCTAACCGTGGCCTCGGCCATTACAGAGCGAATGCCGGATGAGGCGCTGATTTATTTTGGCGACACCATCCACATGCCGTATGGCGAAAAGAGTGAAGAGAACATTCGTCGCTACAGCCTTCAAATAGCAGAATTCCTCTTGGCACAAGGAGCCAA
This sequence comes from uncultured Chryseobacterium sp., assembly GCA_964507215.1. Lineage (GTDB taxonomy): Bacteria > Bacteroidota > Bacteroidia > Flavobacteriales > Schleiferiaceae > RFXV01. The sequence goes on from CAZDPF010000037.1 coordinate 14,411, forward strand.
AGCGCTGGTAATTGCCTGTAACAGTGCCTCGGCAGTAGCCGCAGATGCTGTTGCAGAATTGGCCGGAGAGAACATTCCGGTAATCAATGTGATCGATCCCTTGGTGGAAGATCTAGTGGGGCGCCCTTTTAGAAACCATATCGGGGTAATCGGGACCAAAGCCACTATTCGTTCGCAAGTATATCCCAAGCGCATTCATCGCAAAGTACCTGATGCACAGGTTCACACTTTAGCCACTCCCCTCTTGGCGCCTATTGTAGAGGAAGGCTTTGCAGGAAGTGCCATAAGTGCCGCCGCATTGAAGACTTACCTCAGTCAGCCCGAGTTAAAAGACATCCATTGCCTGCTTTTGGCTTGTACGCACTATCCCCTTCTGCATCAAGAGGTTGAGGCCTATTATCAAGGAAAGGTTGAAGTACTTGATTCCGCTCGAATTGCAGCTGTAGCAGTAGAGAATACATTGGCTCGGCATCAACTGCTTCGCACCCAAAGAGAACCCCATCCACACCATTTCTACGTATCAGAATATACAGAGGCATTTGAAATGAATGCTCAAAGATTCTTTGGGCATCATATTCAGCTAGAAGAAGTAAAGCTCAATACCTACTGATCAATACCATCAGCGGGTTTAAACCAAGAAGAATACTTCACATAGTTATTTGCGATGCGCTGAATCTCTCCTGCGATGAGCTCTTGATCTACCTCCTTTCGGAACTTCGCTGGAACCCCTGCATAGAGACTACCACTTCTCACATGTGTACCTTCTAACACTATTGCGCCGGCTGCAATTATGCTATTCGACTCAATTACACAGCCATCCATCACAATGGCTCCCATGCCAATCAACACATGGTCGTGAATGGTGCATCCATGCACAAGCGCAGAATGGCCGATGGACACATAATTGCCAATTTGGGTGGCCGCCTTTTGGTAGGTGCAATGGATCACCGCATTGTCTTGAATATTCACCTGATGGCCAATTCGAATGGAATTCACATCGCCGCGTATCACTGCATTGAACCAAACGCTGCATCGATCTCCCATCTGTACATCGCCAACTACCGTGGCGTTGGGAGCGAGAAAACAATCTTGGCCCATGGTTGGGGATATGCCGTGAACAGGTAGAAGAAGTGCCATAAGGGAGGTGTTACCTTTGTAAAAATTTTGTTCGCACAATGGAGACAACTAAGGTACCCATTACCCTATATGCAGAAGTCACTCCCAATCCGGCCGTCATGAAATTTGTGGCCAATCGGATGTTGATCGAAGGCGACGCGCTAGAGTTTCGCAATATTGAAGAGGCACGCCCTGCACCACTGGCCTATCAGCTTTTTCACTTTCCTTTTGTGCGTGAAGTGTTTATTTCGGGGAATTTTATTGCCCTTACCAAGTTTGATGTAATTGGCTGGGAAGAAGTTACTGCTGAATTGCGGGAGTTTATCCGCAACTGGATTCACGAAGGAAAACAAGTGGTAGACCCGGCGGCTTGGATGGTGAAGGATACCCAAGAACCATCAGAAGAAAAGGCAACAAAGGCCAAAATGGGAGCCCCTTCCATAGCACTACCAGATCCTGAATCGCTGGGTGAAGTAGAGAAGCGCATCGTAGAAATCTTGGAAGAGTACGTGGGCCCTGCCGTGGCACAAGATGGCGGGCAAATCAAATTTGCTGGCTACCAAGACAAAAAAGTGATGGTTCTTCTTCAAGGAGCATGTAACGGATGTCCATCCTCAACAGCCACTCTTCAGCAAGGCATTAAGAATCTTTTGCAAAAGATGCTGCCTACCCTAGTGGAGGAAGTGGAAGCAGTGAACGGCTAATGATTGACACCCATAGCCATGTATTTCTGCCACAGTTTGCGGCAGACCTTCAACAAGTAGAACAGCGCGCCAAAGAAGCCGGTGTTACGCAGGTACTTCTGCCCAATGT
>CAZDPF010000038.1:0-9618 GCA_964507215.1 uncultured Chryseobacterium sp.
CAGTGTTGTCGGCCAGGAGGAACTTGGGAAGCATGGGTTATTATTTTTGCAAAAGTACATTCACCCCTTGAATCTTAGGTGGGTACATTTGCAAGCGTGACACAAAACTTTGTTGTTTCTGATCTTGAAGGCTTGAAAAAGCCCGCCCAGTGGCTTTTGCGCAATGCTCAGCCAGGGCCTATTCGACTGCAAGGAGCCATGGGCGCTGGCAAAACCACTTTCGTGCGTGCCCTTGGAGAATTACTAGAACTTACAGACGAGGTCAGCAGTCCTACCTTCTCCATCATTCAAGAATACCACAGCCAAGGTGGCTTGCGGGTGATCCATATGGATTTATACCGCATTCAAGATCAAGCAGAGCTCTTCAACATCGGGGTAGAAGACTATTTTTACTCTGGCGATTTTTGCTTGGTAGAATGGCCCGAACGCTTGGGTACCTTGGCCCCTCATTGGATGGCTGAAGTAAGTATTCTACAGCACGAATCGCTGCGCCATCTCGAAATCACCTTGCCATGAGTCGATCCGGGTTCATCGATCCTTCTTTGTATAGTCTCCTTCCTCAAGAGGAAACACTCGAGGTGCAAAACAAGAAGGGCAGTCTGTTCATTGGAATTCCCAAAGAAACTTGCCTGCAAGAAAAGCGTATCGGACTCTCGCCAGAGGCTGTAGCTGTGCTTACAGCTGAAGGGCATGAGGTAAGGGTGGAAAGCGGAGCAGGAGAGGGTGCGCGCTACAGTGATCACGATTACAGCGAAGCGGGGGCCATTATTGAATACGGACCGGATAAGGTGTTCGAGGCGGATATCCTCTTGAAGGTAGAACCTCCCAGCGAGGAGGAAATTCGGCGGATGAAGCCCAAACAAACGCTCATCAGCGCTTTGCAATTGAAGATGCGCAACAAAGCGTATTTCGAAGAGCTGAGCAAAAAGAAGATCACCGCCCTTTCGTACGAAGGTATTCAAGATGAAGAAGGGGTCATTCCCATCGTGCGTTCTATGAGTGAAATTGCAGGAAGTACCGCGGTACTCATTGCGGCGCAATTCCTCAGCAATCTCAATGAAGGAAGTGGTTACTTATTGGGAGGAGTAAGTGGTGTTCCGCCCACCACTGTGGTGATTTTAGGCGCAGGAACCGTGGGGACCTTCGCCGCGCGAACGGCGCTAGGACTTGGGGCGCAAATCATTGTATTTGACGTGTCTATCGCTCGTCTACGTCGATTGCAAGACCAAGTGAATGCCCCCATCAACACCTGCGTGGTGCAGTCGAAATACCTGACGGAAGCTCTAAAGAATTGCGATGTGGCCATTGGTGCAGTAAGAAGTGAAAGTGGCAGAACGCCCTGCCTGGTCTCTGAATCAATGGTAGAAATGATGAAAGAAGGGGCTGTTATTGTAGATGTTAGCATTGATCAAGGTGGCGCTTTTGAAACATCGGAGCTGACCAACCACGATCATCCTACTTTCAAAAAGCACGGGGTAGTACACTATTGTGTGCCCAATATTCCTTCGCGCGTGAGTCGTACAGCCAGCGCAAGCCTGAGCAATGTGTTGGCGCCCCTACTTTCTGAAATGGGAGCCTTAGGCGGCTTAGATGAAGTGCTCCATCGCAAGAAAGGCGTACGATCAGGTTTGTACATGTACAATGGGGTACTTACTTCCAGGGTTTTGGGCGAATATTACGGACTTTCCTATTCCGAAGCAGAGTTGTTCTTTCGCGGCGCATGAAAGGATTTTTTAAACGCTTTTTGTGGTACCTCTTAGGCGTAGGCCTTGGAAGCATTATGGTGATGGTTCTTTTTGGCGATCGCGATATTCAATGTGCCTATTTCCCCAATGATCGGGTGCTGTATGATTTTAGAAAAAAGCGATTGGTGATCGATCAGGAGCAAATGCAACAACTGGCATCTATGCAATTAGATACGGCCGCTGTGCGTCAAATGCTCTGGCATGGCACGGTAGATTTTGAAGCCAGTAAAACCCAAATAGACAGCTGTAAAGAATATACTATCCACCATGAACAGTGGAGCGCGCGCTGGCAAAATTGTACCCACGAATTGCGCCTACTAGAAGTGATGCAGTAAAACGAACTACCGTTTTTTTCTTCTATTGAGCTCTTTGTGAATGAGTTGTAATTCTCTTCCAGATTGCCCCTCTACGCTGGTGTTTTCTTCAGCCCGCCTAATCAAATAGGGCATCACATTTTCTACCGGACCAAAAGGCAGGTATTTCACCACAGGATAGCCTTCCGCTGCAAGGTTGTAGCTGATATGATCACTCATTCCGTACAATTGGGAAAAGTAGATGCGCGGATGGTGTTTGGGCAGTCCTTTTTGGGCGATGGCATCGGCCAAAAGGCGCGAGCTGTCTTCATTGTGCGTTCCTGCTACCAATGCAAACCGATCGATGCGGTCTAGAATGTATTGACAGGCGGCATTGTAATCGCGATCAGTGGCTGCTTTGGTGGCTTGAATAGGGGAAGGATAATTGCGCTTTTTCGCGCGCTCGCGCTCCTTCTCCATATAGGCACCACGCACAATTTTGAGTCCTACATGAAAACCCTCCGCGGCAGAAAGGCCATCGAGTTTATGCAAATAAGCCAGGCGATCATGCCGGTACATCTGTAAGGTGTTGTAAATAATGGGGCGATCCGCATTGAAGCGCCGCATCATCTCCAAACAAAGATCATCTGCGGCCTGCTGCATCCAACTCTCTTCGGCATCAAACATCAACGGAACTCCTTTGTCTGCAGCATACGCACAGAGGGTTTCCACCCGTTTCACCACGCGTTTCCACTCTGCTTCTTCGGAGGTGCTTAGTGCCCTACCTTCACTCACAGCGGTCCATATTTCAATCCTTCCTAGGCCGGTTGGTTTGAATACCGCCAAAGGCACTCCTGCATGCGTTGAAGCGTAGTCAATAGTCTGCAGTGTGATGTTTTTAGTATTCTCAAAATCAGCATCTCCAGATTTTCCTTCGGCACTATAGTCAAGAATGGCTTGTACGCCTAATGCATGCATTCTTTCAATTACTGCGCTGCATTCCGGGATGCTTTCTCCTCCGCAGAATTGTCTGAAAACGGTGGCTCTGATAATGCCTTTTACGGGCAGGCGGTTTTTCAATGACCACAAGGCAAGTCCTGACCCCCAGCGAACCAAGGCGGGATTGGAAATGGATTGAAACAGGAATTTGGCGCTTTTGAGCTCGTGGTTGCTGCGCAACTTAAAGGCGCGCTCGGTGTTCTGAAAGTCCAACATGGGGGTCATGTGAATCGGGCGATAAAGATAATCTGCGGTCTACCTTTGTGAAGGATTCTTATTATAAACCAATGAGCAATTTGATGACTTTTTGGGGCACAGAAGATTTGGCAGATTTTGATGCTTGGTTGGAACAGTCGGTTCAAAGCTATTCTCGTGTTGTGGTTTTGGCCGATGAAAATACTTCCTCCCTTTGTGTGCCTCGTATTGCGGCCGAATTGGAACATCTTCCCCCCTTTCAAATTATTGAAGTTCCCGCCGGTGAAGACAGCAAATCATGGGAAATGATCGGCCAACTGATCATGGCGATGGGCGATTTGGAAATGGACCGGAAATCATTACTCATTGGCATTGGTGGTGGCGTAGTGACTGACATCACGGGCTTCATTGCCTCTATTTACCAAAGAGGAATTGATTTTATCTTGATTCCTAGCAGTTTGCTGGCCATGACCGATGCAGCTATCGGAGGGAAAACCGGGGTAGATGTCTCATTTACCAAAAACATGGCTGGCACCTTCGCATGGCCTAAAGCCCTGTTGATCTGGCCGCCCTTGTTGGAGTCTTTACCGCATATCGAATTTCGCAATGGTCGGGCGGAATCACTCAAGCACGCTTTAATTCGTGATGCGGAATTGTGGACAGAGCTGAGCATCGGAAAGCGAGAAATGGATGCCAGCACCATCATGCGTTCGGCAGCCATCAAGCAACAAATAGTAGATGAAGATGCGCTAGAAAAAGGCCTGCGCAAGTTGTTGAACTTCGGACATACGGTAGGACATGCATTGGAATCGCTATATCTGGATTACCGACTGACTAATTGGCCCCATGGAAGATGTGTGGCCGCTGGCATGTGTGTGGCGGCTTGGTTGTCTCATGATTTGCTCCAAATGCCACTGAAGCAAGTGCAAGAGGTGGTTGGCTATCTCAGATTGGAGTATGATCTCCATGAATTGCAGGAGGTAAGCCTTGAAGAGCTGCTTCCTTGGTTGCGTTTTGATAAGAAGAATCACAATGGGGAATGGCGATTTGTGCTGTTGCGGCAGATCGGACAGGCAGAGTTTGATATTCCAGTTAATCACGAGCAACTTGCCAAAGCTTGGCAGTTGACCCTTGAACAATGATCGAGGTTCAATACAGTCCAAAAGGCGCTGGACTTGAGCCAGTAGCCATTCAACTGCCGTATTCGAAGAGCATCAGTAATCGGTCGCTTATTCTCCAAGCGCTGTATCCGCATCAAGTGCAAATCACGGCACTCTCTGATAGTGAAGATACGCGCTTGCTTAAGCAGGCCTTGCAAGCCAATTTAGCGTCTGTTGACTTTGGCATGGCTGGAACTTCGGCGCGCTTTTATCTCGCGTATGCCACCTTATTGGGCAAGTCCATTTACATAGATGCCTCGGGCAGAGGTCGGCAACGACCAGTGAAAGCGCTTTTTGAGGCATTGGCCCAATTGGGAGGGCAATGGGAATTTGCACATGAACCATTTACTTTCCCTTGCAGGCCCATCAATGCGCCTTCTTTGGGCGGTAAGGTGCTGTTGCAATCAGATATTTCGAGTCAGTTCATCAGCGCTTTGATGCTAGTTGCACCCGCCCTTCCCAATGGTATGCAAATTCAGTTACTGGGAAATCCCGTATCACAATCCTACCTCGATCTTACGGTGCAGTCGCTTCAACAAGTGGGTGCGAATATTCAAATGGAAGGAAGTGAAATTCGTATTCATCCATTGACAAATCCTCCGAAGAAGGTGTTGCTGCATGCGGAAGCCGATTGGAGTAGCGCGGCTTATCTCGCCCAACATTTGGTGCTGAAATCATCGCCACCAATTCTCCTACCGAATTTGCCGATCAACAGCCTTCAAGCAGACCGCGTGCTGTTGGAATACTTCGCTCCGCTTGGGTTAGGAGTGAAGACAACGGACAATGCTATAATGATGTATAATGAAGAAAAACAATTAGATAGAAATTTAAATATGAGTTTTGAAAAATGTCCGGATCTTTCTGTTGCCTGGGCGGCTGCGGTGGCGGGTGCTGGAAGAGAAGGGAGAATGTACGGACTGCAAACGCTCCGTGGGAAGGAGTCTGATCGGTGGTTGGGGCTCTTGAATAACCTGTCTTCATGGAGCGAGTTGAGCGGTGATGAAAAAGAATGGAGCATAGACATTAGACAACGCACAGAAGTATTGACCTCGGGTCTTTGGGATACCTTAGACGACCATCGTTTTGCGATGGCTGGAGCGGTCATGGCTGAGGTTCATCAACCGATTCGCTTGAGTGAGATCAGCTCTGTAAAAAAGTCTTTTCCTGCGTTTACCTCCGAAATGGAACGCTTGGGTTATCGCTTCAGAAATGTTGAATGAATTGGATGCGGAGGTCCTGCCGAGCAGGTGATGGAGAATCGCTCCCTCTATAAGTGTATCGAATTTGCAACTGCTGTTGCTTCCATTCTTTTTTGACCAAAACATGCCATTCGTGTCCGTTGCCCACATACATGGGCAGGTTCATGGCCTGGCTCACATCAGGGAGGTAGCCAAATGAACGGAGATCATAAGTGGGTATTCGGTAGACGCTGAATCGAGCGCTCCATCGTAGTGATTGAACCAATTGTCCGCCTACTTCTTGAAAGCTGAATACGCCTGCACTTTGAGTGGTCGGGCTGCTAGTAGTTTCCCACCGAAAGCGCCAATGCCAGCGTACTGAGGGTTGCCCGCTTACTTGTATTCGCCATCTATGGATTTGCCAATTTCCAGCGACCAAGTCTTCAGAGACGGCCGCTTTTTCTTCCCATTGTCTGTATTGCAATAAAAGCCTGAACTGTGAGGAAAAGCGATATTCCAATCCTATTTGGTGCCAAGCCACGGGCATTTGGCCTTTGGTGCTCAGTTTTTTTTGCCATTCTTGGTTTTGTTGGTAGTTCCACCACATGGTGATTTTGGAAGTCAAAAACCATTCGGCCGCTAAGCGCCATTCCTTTCGGCCGTCCGCTCTGGCCGCATCCAATAATTTAGAAGCTGGATGATGCAAGCTGGGATGTAAAGCCATCCACCGACTGCCCAGCTTGAAAGCGCTTGAAAGCGGGATATGAGCGCCAATCACACTTCCCCAACCTTCGCGATTGTTGAAAGTCCATTCGGTGAAGATTCGCTTGTCTTGAAAGCTGTAAACCCATTCCAATCCCAACGATTTCCGGGTAATTTGTTGCTGTACGTCATCGGTAGCTGTCAACCAGAGCTGATGATAGATCAATCCCAACCGATGGGCAGAGGCACTGTGGCGCAAATAGAATCCCCATTGCTGAAGATCCAATTGGTCTTTTCTTTTCAATGCATTTGGTGTTCTGTGAAGGCCATCGTTGGCAATGCTTACTCCACCATCTTCGCGGTATTGACCACTTAACAGGTCTTTCGAGAAGAAAGGCTCCAATCGCCAGGCTTTCCACCGCAATCGAAATCCCAATCCTTTCATGCTTCCACTTTCTAAAGCGCCTGCATAAGGTGTAAGTCCTCTTGCATGCACCATAGGGTCTGAGGGCTCATTGCTCAGCTGCATCCTCAGTCCTGACCAAATGGTTAATCCTTGGGCAGCTTGTAGATTAAAGCCTCCAATCACCAAACGCTCTAAAAGGTCATCTCCTTGGTAGGCCAAGTAGCCACTCCAATGGTCAAAGCCATTCGGCTGCCAGGCCTCCCCAAAATCTTGCTCAGCGCACCAGCCCAACATCAATCCCTTTCTGGCTCTCAGTGTTCCTCGCAACAGCCAATAGTTGGGCTCTCCCAAATACGCACTTCCAGGATGGGTGCGTGGCGATAAAAAATACCCCTGGTCAAGTGCACTCAAGCGCCTTCCATACCGAAGCCATATTTTGCCATGCACTGCCTGATGGTTCTCCCACTTTACTGGATTTTGCTTTTTCCATTGCCGCAAGTCATCCATTTGTGTCCATAATTGCCGCTGTTCTTCGGGCGAGAGATAGTGCAATGCGCGCAGCTCCACCGGACTTTTGGGAAGTCCATTTCTCTGGAAGTGTTTTACCACACGGCTGGCCAGATAGGGATCCCATTGGGTGAGCGATTGAAAAGTTTGTATTTCCTCCGGCCATTCCATGGCCGAATCATCCAAATCCCAGTTGTTCCAGTGGTCTTCCTCTTCTTCGCTGGCAGTTTGAAATAATTCTGTCACACGGCCTTCATCCCATGCTTGAATTAAGCTGTCTGTTTGTGCCTGGATTGTAAGCGCAGGGGTCAACGCTAAGGCCACAAAGGCCCATCCCCCCAGCTTACTGCGGTTCATAGCTCCATTCCATTCCTATTCCTGCGGGAAGAGTAGGCGACCAGGCGCCGGCGAAAGTGCATTCCAAGGGTCCCCACTGATAACCAAATCCCCAGCTCAATTGCAGTGGCAAAGCCGCCAGGCCAGCCATCAATTGCATTCTTTCGCTTAACCGCCATTGATACCCCAACTGCCAGCGATTGCCCAAAACACCTTGTAGGCTGTTTTCAAGACCAAGACGCTGCTGAGGGCTAATGTCCCAACCCACTCCCCATTTTAAGGTGGGCGCCGCAGGCAGGAGTTCTTCTTCTGAATAATGAAGGCCTTCCAAACCAAAACTGAAGAGTAGATGAGAGGACCATTGGTAACTCCCAAAGAGGGCCATCCGAAATTCAGAGAAACGCCAGTTTTCAGAGGGAACTTCTCCCGAGCGCCAGAGCATACGAAGACCTAGGGCCACTCGCTTGTGGAGTTGCCGTCCATAGCCTCCATAAATATTCCAATGCTGCATTCCGGGTAGTTGTTGCAGAATCAGACCACCCCCTGCGGCTTGTTGGTTCCATTGCTTTTCCACCCCCAAACTCTGTTGGTCTAGCGGGTGGGCGAAAAAGGGCTTTTGGAAAGAAGCGGAAATGCGCCAAGCTGAGCCATCAGCAAGGGCTAGCCGGGCAGGATTGTACCATGCTTGCCATCTTTCGCCCGTGTTCAGTGCAGTTTGCGCCATGGCATATTGCTGCATTCCAGGCTCGGCATTGGGCCATTGGGCGCAGGAATTTTGAGGCGCACAAAGCATGAGGTAAAAACAAAGGATAACCGCTACTTTCATCGAATGGAGATTGGCATACAAGACTAAAGGAGTATGAGGGCGACCATCATCCGGATTTTGTTGCACTGCCTGTGGCGCTTGTCCGTAATTGGTATGATCTCGAGCTTGCCTTTGTTCGGCCAAACGGTGCAGTGGACTGTTCAAGAGGTGGGGTGGACGGGTTTGTTTCCTGAGGTTGGCGTTTCTGAAGCCGAGATTGGGCCGGGCGGACGAATTTGGATGGCTACGGAAGGTGCCGGATTATGGGTATGGGATGGGGTAGAGCTGCGAAGTATCTCAGCTTTCCAAGGCCATTTTGTAACGGATATTCAGTTTTTTGAAGACCATCTGTATCTGGCTACTGACCAGGGCGGTTTTCGCTACCAGTTGTTCCCAGGAACTTTTGATTCACTCGATCTCCCCCTCGAATTCCCTGGCTTTTTTGTGGTCCACAACGGAAAACTCATGGCACTTAGCCATGCGCATGGTCTCTTTGAACTTTCTTCAGATCAATGGAATAGACTGGGCGATGCACCCGCAAGTGCCAACCTAAAAGGACTGCAGTCTGTCAACCAAGAACTACTGTTAGCTAGCGATCAGGGTACCTACGTTTGGCGAGACAGGTGGATAGACCGTCCCACAAACAGCGCGCAGACCAACCAAGGGGCTGAGCATCTTCCTGCAGAATGGAACGAAGCAGATGGCTTCATTTTGCAAGCCCAGGGTCATGCCTGGAAAATCAATTCGAAAGGCATTCAGCACGCGTACCCCATTCCAATAAAGGAGAAGTTTTTTGAGGAGATCGCCCCCGGGGCACAATTGCTCCTTCGCGAGGGTTCTGTGGTGCTTTTTAGTCAGCAAGGGTGGAAAGATGCGCAAGGAAATTTTCTTGCACTTCCCGATGTAGGATTGGTGCTTGACGTGCAATGGGATACCCAGTTGAGTTCTTGGTGGCTGGCTACCGAAACCGGATTGTATCGCATGGATGATAAGGGCTTACAATCTATTTCATTGCCGCTCACAGATCCTTTTGTGTTTAGCATTCATTTTCAACAAGACTACAAATGGCTAGGCACAGGGGAGGCCCTGTTGATGCATGATCAGCAAACAAACGAGTGGAAGCGATTGCCTTATGCTGGGGTCAATGCCCTGTATGCCACAGATAGCGCCCTTTGGTTTTCCAATCTGTTGGGTGAATATTTCCGCTTAGACATTCAGCACTTATCGGTAGATACACTTCACCCTTCCGCGACCCCCAATTGGTTGGGAGTTTTGGCCATCGATGGCCAAGT
>CAZDPF010000038.1:9628-16303 GCA_964507215.1 uncultured Chryseobacterium sp.
TATTGGCAGACAATGGCCAATGGCATGCCCTGCAACAAGGCGGAGCCATTAAAAACATTGTAAAAGCGGAAGAAGCCGGAAGAGTCAAGCAATGGCAGGCAGATGCGCAACACTTGGCTTTGGAGTTCAGCGATGGCTGGGCCCTTTATGATCTTCCGTCTTTAGATCCATTGACCTTTTTACACAGGGGAGTTGACTTTCCCAATGGCATTTCGTCTTTGTTGTGGGTCAACAGCCAATCCTTGGCATTGCTGGAAAACGATGGATGGAGTATTCGGGCATTGGCAGATTTGGTTCATCATCTTCCAAGCCCCGAATATGGCGTTTTGGAAGTGGCCCAATCGGCCAAAGAGCTTCCCGAAAATAAAGGGTTCCAATTAGAATTCTCCCATTTTCAGCTGCCTTATTACTCAAGTTTTCTGCGTTTGAAGCCCTACCTGCGTGCGCAGGAAGACAGACGCAAATGGGGCATAGGCTATGAGCTGTGGTTCAATGGTCAGTTGAGCGCACAGGAGAACAACGTATTCGAGGTTCTCTTCCCAGCGCTTAGTCCGGGTCATTATCAACTGCATCTATTTGTGGTTGAGCCGCATACCAGTAGGCGATCTTCGCTGAAATCGTTAGAGTTTTCAGTCATTCCTCCCATTTGGCAGCAGCCCTTGTTTTTGATTGCAGTGGTGTTGCTGCTCGGAGCAGTCGCCTTTTTCTTCATCCGCACCCGCATTCAGCGTTTAAAGGAAGAAAGTAGACTGCAAACCGAGTTGAGCAGACTGGAAGGCATGGCGCTTCGGCTGCAGATGAATCCGCACTTTATTTTCAATGCGCTCGACAGCATTTCCAGCTTCATCTTCCGCAACCAGAAAGACGAAGCGGTGCATTATCTATCAAGTTTCGCGCGCTTGATTCGCAACACTCTAGAGAGTGCCCATGAACATCTGATTCCTCTTCGCAACGAAATAGACATCCTCCGCAGCTACCTTGAGCTAGAGCGTATGCGCAGTAGTGAGCGCTTGGTTTTTCTCATAGACTGCAACGAGTTGCTTCAAGAGCAATACATGGTACCTCCTCTGGTCATTCAACCCTATGTTGAAAATGCGGTGAAGCACGGACTAAAACCCCGCAAAGGAGCTGGGCATGTTTGGGTGCGCTTCGCCGTAGTTGGGAAGGTTTTGCAGGTGGAGGTGGAAGACGATGGCATTGGCCGGGCTGCATCGGGTGAGTTGAAGCAGAAGTCGCAAGGAATGCTCAAAGGCAAGAGCATGTCGATGGGCATTACCCAACAAAGATTGTTGCTGTTGAACAAGACTTTAAGTGAGGAGGTGCGGGTGGAAATCATTGATAAGCAAGACAGTGATCATCAAGCACTCGGAACTTTGGTTCGCCTGTACCTTCCCTTGATTGAAGACGAATGGGATGATGCAGAATAGGAGAGGCACTTCGATGACTCATTGAACAGCTGACGGGCGGCGGATTGGTTAAATTTGGAAAAAGTACCAAACTATGATGCGCGCCCTAATTGTGGATGACGAGGAAGCTTCTCGCAATGTGTTGAAAGGTAAACTGAACCTCTTTGCCCCCGAGGTAGAGATTATTGGTGAGGCAGGTGGAGTAGACGAGGCTTTCCAATTAATTCTCTCTGAACATCCTGACGTTTTGTTTTTAGACATCAACCTGTCTGGGGAAGATGGTTTCGAGTTGCTCAACAAAATGCAAGAGACCCAAGAGGAGCTGGAAGAAAAGCCGGAGGTGATTTTTATTACGGCCCACGACGAATATGCCCTCAAAGCCATCAAGTTTAGCGCTTTAGATTACCTTCTCAAACCCATAGATCCGGAGGAGTTGGTAAAAGCGGTTCGCAAACTGGAAGAGCGCAAGAACAAAAGCGGACTGCCCATGGGGGTGTTGATTGAAAACCTTCGCGGTGGCTCAGGCATGCCCAAACGCATTGTGGTTCCTACCTATGATGGTATGCACATTTTGAAGGTGTCTGATATCATCCGTTGCGAATCGAGCAGCAATTACACCAATTTTCTGCTCAAGGATGCGAAGCCCATTCTCGCTTCAAAAACCTTGAAGGAGTACGATATTATGCTGAGTCCGTACAATTTTGAGCGCATCCATAAATCTCATTTAATCAATATGGCCTACGTGAAGCGCTATGTTCCTTCAGATGGCGGTTATATGATTATGGAAGATGACTCACGCATTCCAGTAGCCAATCGTAAAAAAGAGCAACTACTTAGAATGATTCGGAATATGTAAAGTGTTAAAAGTTCGAAACGGAAAGATAAATTTTTAACTTGGGGTGCGGATTATTCGTATGGTTAGTTGTTAGCTCTCAATCCGCGACCCCGCTTCGGCGGGGTTTTCTTTTTTTGCATTTCTTCCAACAAATGCCCCAGTTTCCACAAGTCAAAGACAAGCATTGAAGGTTTCTTGCTGCACAACTGCCGCTCCATCATTTTGCGAGCTTTCAGCAAAATACTGCGCATCACACCGTCAAGTTTCCATTGGGTGAGCCTCCTGTAAGTGCGGTACAGTTTGATTTCTTCTCCCAATTTGTCTTGTAGTACCAATTGGGCCAAAGTGCGCACAGCTTCGGCTGATTTGGCCAGGAACTCCTGATTGTGATCTAAACCTTCATGATACAGCGGGTTTTGCAATTCGCGAATGCTGATGCCTGCCGCCAATAGCTGTTGACCAAGCAGACTATCTTCATGTCCGTAGGCTTTAATGCTTTCATCAAACTGTACTTTCTCAAAAGCTGATCGCGGCATCAAGAAATTGAAAGAAGAGAAACCGGCAGACTTTGGCTGTTGGCTATTGGCTTTGCGCTCTTCTCGGGCTTTTCCGTATGTCCAACGCAAAAGACGGTCTTGCGCTGGTGGCTCTGCCCGGTATGCGGTGCCGCCCACCCAAACTGCTTGTGAAGGCAAGCATTGAATGTAACGATAGAGAAACTGCTGGTCAACCACAGCCGCATCGCCATCCATAAAAAGCAAATACGGGAATCGCGCCTGCTTTGCCATCCAATTTCTACTGGCAGATCGATTGTTTGCACTGCGTTGAACAGCGTATCTAATTTCCTCTTTCCCCGCAAAGAATGCCTGCATCGACTGCTGTATTAAAAGATCATGGCCGTTTTCATGCACAATAATCTCAAAGGGTCTGTTCAGGGCCCTTCCTTGCTGCCATAATTGGATTACAAGATCTTCAGCACGCTGGTTGTAACACGCTATGAGCACAGAGAGCATGACCGTTGGCTTTGGAAGGTGATATGCTTGCCGAAAAGGCCGCGAGATTCCATTATTTTTGGCCTGTTCAATATCCACTGAATGAGAAAAATATTGCCCGTACTCTCTTTAGTCATTGTCTTTTTACACATAGGTTGTAGAGAATGTGATAGTTACATTGTTAGGCCATTAGAAGAGAGATACTTCCGCTTGGTAGACGATTTGGGAAATGATTTATGGTTCGGACCGAGCAATCCATTTGAAGCAGACAGTGCTGAGGTTTTTGTCAAAAATCTCGGACAGCGCATTGCACTGCCCACAAGGGTGCAAGATAATCCGAATGGGGTGCGCTACGTGGCTTTCACCCTACCTCCAACGGCTAGCAACCAACAAGCAGAAACCATTATTCACCTGAGTCCTTCAGATTCAGTGAACTTCTTCTACGTAACCGTTACAGATCAAGAGAACTGTGAGGAGTTTGAAGAGTTGTCGTTTATCCTTCAAGGCGATCAATTGATCTGCAGCCGATGTGGCATTCCAGAAATTGATGGCGGCAGCGGACTGTACATCCCCATCATCTATTGATCAAAGGGTGTTCTGAACCGTTTCCGTCATAAAGCCGTCTTTGCAGCGAAGCGTACGCGAAGGAAATTTCAAGATCAAAGCATAATCGTGCGTTGCCATTAACATGGCCCTTTCTTGCGCACAGATGTCTTTCAATAAAATCATGATTTCTTCGGAAGTACCGGGGTCGAGGTTGCCCGTGGGCTCATCGGCCAAGATCACTTCCGGATTGTTGAGCAAAGCTCTCGCAATGGCCACGCGTTGCTGCTCACCACCCGAAAGCTGGTGTGGCATTTTGTAGCCTTTGGCAGCCATTCCCACCTTGGTCAGCACTTCTTCTATGCGCGCATCAATGGCCTTTTTGTCTTTCCAACCGGTGGCTTTCAACACAAAAAGCAAATTGTCTTTCACGCTTCTATCAGTAAGCAACTGGAAATCTTGAAAAACAATTCCCAATTTCCTGCGCAAAAAGGGAATCTCCCGGTCTTTGAGATTTTCTAAACGCGTACCTGCAATATGTCCTTGACCATTTTGCAAAGGCAAGTCGCCGTAAAGGGTTTTGAGCAAACTAGATTTTCCACTGCCGGTGGCACCAATGAGGTAGACAAATTCTCCTTTTTTCAGCGAGAAATTGACATCCTGAAGCACCAAATGATCACCTTGGTGGATGTTGGCCTGGGTCAGCGATAGCAAAACGGAATCACTCATGTGCACAAGGTAGTTCTCCCGCAGCAATTAGTCTCGAAACACTTCGATCTCGCGGTTCTCTTTGATGAGGTCTGTAAACTTTCCCATATAGCGGGTGGCCCGCACTATGTGGTTGTCAATCCAGTGGTAGTTGCCCCCGCGGGGTTTGCCCATTAAAAGGCCATGGTATTTAAAACCATGTTTGTCTAGCCACTCTTCTGTTACTTGGCGATGGGCCTCTGTGCGCGAGGTGAAAAAGGTGATAATATGGCCTTCGTCAAACCATTTGTTCAGGGTTTCCAAAGCGTCCAGATAAGGGGCACAAGTGGCCATTCGCTCAGGCTCTTCATTGGGGATGTCATCGGTGATGGTTCCATCTATATCGATGAGGTAGTTTTTCATCCCTTCGGGCAAGATCGGACTGGCGTTATGGCCGGTTTCGTCTTTGACCGCGTGAAGTTGCGCTTCTATTTTTTTGTTGGGATCTTCTTTCATGCGGGTACTTCTCCAAAGGCTTCAATGATAATACTCGCCAATTCTTCGCCAATGCGGTCTTGGGCCTCTAAGGTGGCAGCACCAATGTGTGGGGTCAAGCTGATTCGGCTGTGCATGAGAATTTGAATGGGCGGATTGGGCTCACTTTCAAACACATCCAAAGCCGCATGGGCAATATGTTCATCTTCCAACGCTTGAATGAGGGCTTTCTCGTTCACAACGCCCCCACGGGCTGTGTTGATGATGCAGCTCCCTTTTTTCATCATGGCCAACTCGCGTTCTCCAATCAGACTTTCCCCTTTTCCTCCAGGAATGTGAACGGTTATGAAGTCAGCTTCTCTCAACACTTCATCCAACTCCAAGGTGGTAATGGGAAATTCCATGGTGCGGCCATCGAAAAAGGGCAATCGGATGTTCACCACATGTCCGGCATCACGATCTGCCGCCAAAACTTTCATTCCCAAGCCAATGGCCCGTTTGGCAACAGCTTGTCCGATGCGCCCGAAGCCAATGATTCCGAGGGTCTTCCCCATGAGCTCAGTGCCTTTGCCGTAGGCTTTCTTCAGTTCTTTAAACTGGCTTTCTCCTGCCAAAGGCATCTGTCGGTTGCTGTCGTAGAGAAAGCGTACCATACCGAAGAGATGGGCAAATACCAATTCGGCTACAGAATCAGAAGAAGAAGCTGGGGTATTCACTACTTGGATGCCTTTGTTTCGGGCATATTCCACATCAATATTGTCCATGCCTACCCCACCGCGACCAATCATTTTCAATCCCGGACACGCATCAATGAGGTTTTGGCGCGCCGTGGTAGCGCTGCGTACCAAAAGAATGTCTACCTGTTGGGTATTGATATACTCACTGAGCTGTTCTTGAGCTACTTTGGTGGTGATAACGGTAAAGCCCGCTTGGGTCAATAGTTGTTCTCCGGCGGCGCTAATGCCGTCGTTCGCGTGGATCTTCATGTATTATCCGTGTTTGCGTTCTAGTTCTTTCATTACGTCTACCAGCACCTGTACACTTTCAACAGGCAAGGCATTGTACATACTCGCCCGATAACCGCCTACAGAGCGATGGCCATTGATGCCACTAATGCCGGCAGACTTCCACATACTGTCAAAAGTGTCTTTCAGTTGCTCATTTTCTAACAAGAAACAAGCGTTCATATTGGAGCGATCGGCCATGTCAGCAGTGCCTTTGAAGAGCGAGTTGCGGTCAATTTCGCCATAGATCAACTCGGCTTTCTTTTCGTTCACTGATTCAATCCATTGTACACCGCCATGATCCTTCAACCATTGGAGGGTGAGCATACTCACGTATACCGCAAAAACGGGCGGTGTATTGAACATCGATTCTTTTTTGATGTGGGTGCGGTAGTCCAGCATGGTAGGAATTTGTCTGCCGGTTTTGCCCAACAGCTCCTCTTTCACAATCACCACCGTGGCGCCGGCAGGACCCATATTCTTTTGTGCTCCGGCGTAGATAAGGCCAAATTGGCTCACGTCTACCGGACGGCTGAAGATATCAGATGACATATCGCACACCACAGGCACCGGACTTTTAGGAAAAGCTTTCATCTGCGTGCCGAAGATGGTGTTGTTGCTGGTGCAGTGGAAATAATCAGCATCAGCTGGAATCTCGGAGTCTTTGGGGATGTAGCAGAAATTTCGGTCTTCTGTAGATGCTATAGCCACCG
>CAZDPF010000039.1:0-7268 GCA_964507215.1 uncultured Chryseobacterium sp.
GATGAAAAGGCCTTTGGCTTGGAAACTCCATCGGAAAAATTAGCTGATGAGTTTGAGTCTCAATTGATGAGAGATGGCTTTCAAGTTGTCAATGGAAATAGCGATCTCACCTTGGAGATTCTCAGCGATACCAAGGAAGGTAACCAAATGGATAAGTTCTACTCTTCTCTATTGGAGGCGAGGAT
Source organism: uncultured Chryseobacterium sp. (assembly GCA_964507215.1). Lineage (GTDB taxonomy): Bacteria > Bacteroidota > Bacteroidia > Flavobacteriales > Schleiferiaceae > RFXV01. Next base: position 186 of record CAZDPF010000039.1, read on the forward strand.
TCGTTTGCTGGATAACAACGGAAGAATGCTGCACGAAATCAAATTAAAAGACATTAAAGGCATTCAACTATCTTATCCAAAAGCCAGTGAAGAAGCCTATGTAAAAGCCGCCGCAGAAATACAAAAACGCTACTACCGAGACCTATTTCGCAGCGTCTTTGGCGATTGAAACCTACTGATGCTATCTCCAGATCAACCCTTAATTGCGGTATTGGGGAAAATCATAGTGATAGGTAGTAGAACCTGTAAATCTTAAAAAGGCAATTCCGCTTTTACTAGATGCTTCAGCCGGTTGAAGCTGATAGCTGTTTGGTCGATAAGCCCAAAGAATATCTGAAGACTCTTGAACGATTAAGCCCATTGCCAACGCGTTATTTTCTAAGAGTTGCTGTTGTTCCATTTGGTGAATTTGGTCCTGATTGTTTTCCTCATAGACCGCTAGATGACGTTGATCTTCAATTGCACACTGCGCATTCAAATTGGTTAGCATTGCGAGTGCACTTAAGAGAAGTAAATGCCGATGTATCATTTTGCAGGAGTGTTATTAATTGATAAACGTGAACTTTCTAGCAATAGTTGGCAAAAAAAAGGGACCCGAAGGTCCCGTTAATCAATCTTAGCCAAATTATTGGTTTTCCATTTTGGCCATCTCTTCATTGAAAGTCTGCTTGAACTTCTCGTAATTGTAATCAATCTTCAAGCTTTGATCATTAGAAAGTGTCTTGTAATAATCATCTACTAGATCATCACCTGAGAGTTCCAAGGCCACATAGTACTTAAACTTACCCGTGGCTGTCACCTGCATCAGCTTGTCGCAAACGGGCTTGATGCCACTCAGTCTTTCATTGATCACAGTGCGTGAGTTCTGTTCGAAGCGCTCCAATACCTCTTCAACATTGTTGAATTCAGAAGACTTTACATAGTTGTCTCCAACTACTTTCATGGTACTGGAAATTTGGGCTGCCAGCTCTTCTCTGGCGTTGCTCCTTGCTTTCTTCATAGCTACATTTTGATCTGTGCTTTCTCCAAAGGAATAGGCCCTGAAATACTTCTTGTCGCTCTTGTATTCGCTACAAGGCAAAACAATTTCTACTTCTCCCTTTGGAGTAGGGATTTCTTTTTTGCTCTTACAAGAAACGCCTGCAAAAGCAATTGCACCTGCAAGGAAGAGTAATTGGGGAAGTCGATTTCTAGTGTTCATCGGTTTAGGATTAGTGCTTCTGCGAACTTAAAAACAAAGCACATGCCAATTTCAATTTATTCAGTTAAAAGGATCACTAAAACTGGTGTCGTTGACAAAACTGGGGTCAGACAAGGTTTCCAAAAAGGACAAAAGCGCTTGCTTTTGCCTTAAGGTCCAGTTCCTTCCGATTCCAGCCGCCTTCATATTCGGATCCGTGGTAGGTGTAACATGTCCACCAAAATTGTAGAATTCAATCACCTGCCCAAGGGTATTAAAACGCCCATCGTGCATATACGGACCAGTGTACTCAATATTGCGGAGACTTGGAATTTTGAATTTTGCGCGATCGTCGGCTCTTCCGGTCACTCTTTCACGTCCAGAATTGGGGCGCAACACACTATCAAGGCCGTTATTAGAAAACTGAATATCTCCAAAAGCGCCAAAAATATTTCCTGTAGTTGCATCTCCGTGGCAGTGAAAACAATCGCCCTCTTCGCTGTGAAATAAGTTATAGCCTTCCAACTCGAGATCCGTAAAATTGACTTCTCCGCGTTTGAACTGATCGTATTTGCTATTGGAAGAAACCAGCATGCGTTCAAACTGGGCAATGGCCAAACCCACACGTTCTTGGGTAATCGCAGTAGTTCCAAATGCTTCTTTAAAGAGCTTGGGGTATTTGGGATCAGCAGCCAATTCGGCCAGCGCTACTTGCCAATCTTCGTGCATTTCAATGGGATCAGTAACGGGTACAACGGCCTGCTCTTCCAATGAGAGCTTGCGTCCATCCCAGAAAAAAAACTCTTGCCATGCCAGATTCATGATGGGCGGCGCGTTGAAGCTGCCTTCAATTCCATCAATCCCCACGCTAAAGCGATTGGGATCAGAAAAACCAAAATCTTGCAAATGGCAACTGGCGCAGCTCATGGTATTGTCTCCAGAGAGACGAACATCATAGAACAGACGTCTGCCGAGGCGAACACCTTCTTCTGTTAAAGGATTGCTACTCGGTAAAATAGGGGGAATAAAGCCATTGGGGGTGTTGAAGGCAATAGGCGTTGTTTGGTGCGGAGTTGGCGGATCTTGTTGCTGCGGATCTTTCACGCAAGCCCACAAGCCCAACATCAACACCAGCCAACCGTATTTTCCGTTCATTTTCACCATACCCGAAGGTACAAACAGCTATTCTCCAAAATTGTGCGGAAGGTCACCCGAATACGCCTTAGAATAAGTGATCCATTTATCAACTACGGTTTGCATGTCATCGGGCAATTCGCTGCTGAAGTGCAACCTTTCCCCACTGATGGGATGAGTGAACCCCAGCGTTCTGGCATGTAAAGCTTGGTGTGGCATGATCTCTAAGCAGTTCTGCACGAACTGCTTGTACTTGGCTGTATTCAGCCCTTTTAACACGCGATCGCCACCGTAGCGTTCATCACCAAAAACAGGATGCCCCAAATACTTCATGTGAACCCTGATCTGATGGGTACGCCCTGTTTCAAGTTTACACTCTACCAAGGTGGCAAATCCAAATCGCTGCAAAACACGGTAATGGGTGACCGCATGTTTTCCTTGGGATCCATCGGGAAAAACTGCCATCTGCTTCCTGTCTTGAAGACTTCTGCCGATGTGCCCTTCAATTCTACCTTGCTCTTCTGCCACATCTCCCCAAACCAAGGCCGTATATAAACGCTCCGTTGTGCGTTCAAAAAACTGGTTGGACAAATGAGACATGGCATATTCATTCAATGCCAACACCATAATTCCACTGGTGCCTTTGTCTAATCGATGCACCAAACCCGGACGTTCAGAAGCACTTCCTTCAGGAAGCTGCTGAATATGGTATAGCAGGGCATTTACGAGGGTGCCTTGGTAATGACCATAGGCAGGATGCACCACCATTCCAGCGGGTTTATTGATCACGCAAACATCTGCATCTTCGTAAACTATCTGAAGTGGAATGTTTTCAGGAATCAGATCAATTTCTCGGGGAGGATGTGCCAAAACGATTTGCACCACATCTCCCGGTTTCACTTTGTAATTGGGCTTCACGGCTTTCTCGTTCACCCGAACAGAGCCTGCCCTTGCGGCCTCTTGAATCTTGTTTCGAGACGTTCTTCCCAAGAGATTATTGAGGAATTTATCGATTCTCAACAAACCTTGACCGGCATCGGCTACAAAACGATGGTGTTCAAATAATTCTTCTTCTTGCAGATCCTCTTCTCCCTCCCACTCACTCATTGGATCCAAAGTTTGGCCATGCTGAAACGGTTACGAAAAGGATGAATCACCTTTACTATGTACAAGCCCTTGGCCCATTGGTCTACCTCCAAGGCATCGCCTGAATGCAGGGTCCATTGACCTTTTATCCTCCCAAACAAATCAATAACCTGAACTTCACAGGCCTCTTTATCATCCCATTTTAAAGTGACATTTTGCCTTGCCGGATTAGGATAGAGCTGAAGCGCTTCTTCTTTAATGGAACTTTCTTCTTGCGACAAATTAACTGGTTGATATTGAAAATACGGTCGGAGCATAAGATTTCCCGTAAACAAAGACTGAAACCAGTTCACCCCGTCGTTGTAAAATATGGTAGTTGCAGTATCTCCATCCGGACGATTGATGTCTAGGCCAATATTGAGCGGACTGACGGATCGCTGCTGCACTCCAATAAATACAGAGCGATCAAGATAAATGCCGGCTGTATCAAGTGCATAGGCAGCAAACTGATTGGTATTGAAATATTCTGGGGTGTACATAGAGTCTGAGAGATAAACCAATTGGCCGGGTAAGCCATTGACATTCTCCCATATACCTATGCGAAAGCCATTCAATTTGGCGTCAACTTTGGCTTGACCGAAATACAGATAAATGCCCTTTAGCGTATCGGGTTTGAGTGGGGTGAGGTTGATCGCGGTAGTGGCGCCCCCTACATTGCTCAAGCCATAAACACGTTCTGCACTGCCATCATCGAAGGCATAATAATTATCGAAACGATGCCTGCCTATGACCGTATCATTCGATCTAAATCCATCATTTGCACCATCCATTACACTGATAACAGTCAAGTCAAATGGTGCATTGGGCGGAGGGGTAAGTGTGATAGGATCAATAGGTACAGGAACGATGTGTTCCTTGTTGTAACTGAAGTTGTTCCAAGGAATTCCTCCTTTGCTTTGAATGTTGACTCCATTGTAGGCAATTGAGTATCTCCTTAGGTTGATGCTTACTGACAAGGTGTCTCCATTCTTGCGGTAGTGCAATTGGTATTCTGTTTTAAAGGGACTGGGTAAACCCGCTAGATGAAACCATGGAATTTGCCAGAAATCTTTTAACAGAGATGGATGTTGCCTTGTGAATGCTGCATCTGTGAAATTGGTGTCTGTTGCACTTCGGTTGGCAGCCAATCTTACATAATCTAAGTTCCAGATGTCAAAAGAACCAGACCGAGCACCGTACGCAGCAAATCGAAATTGAAAGCCATCTTGTAGCCAAGCGGTAGAATCAACGGCAATTATGGCGTGTCGAAAGGTTTCGATTGTATCGGCTTCTTTTCGCCATACTTCCGTCCAGGAAGAATCCAATGGCGACCAAAATTGAACGGTTAGAAAATCGCCAGAAGTAGGTCTTTCTCCACGTCCCCCAGGCTGATAAAGGAAACTTAAAAAAACGTTTTGTGGGTTATTGCTGAAACGAATGAACTTGCTGGTTAGAACATCCGCAAGGGTATCGCTACTGTTGTCGTTGATGTTGTAGGCCTGACCATTTTCATCTAAACCATCAAGGGTAGCCACACCCAGTGTTGGCACATCCCATCCGTAACTGTCGTTGATCCATGCCTTTGCATCGCACCACCTCCGACTGTCGGGTGCCCCTTCCCTACCCGAAAAATCATCTTCCAAAGGCAGTCCAATCGTATCACAAGGAGTGGACATTATTTTCATGCCTTCAGCAATCGGTTGATGCGTCAAAGGGAGGCTTTCTTCCTTGATTTGAGAAGAAAGGATAAAAGGACTGAAGCACAGCGCCAGCCAGCATTTGCTATTCATCGGCATTGTCTATCAACACTTGAGCGGTATCTAAACTATTTAGACCTAACGTGTCTACTGGCCATTTGGTACTATCCGTTGTAAGCCAAATGTCTACCTCGGCACCCATTCGCAATCCCAAAGCATAGTCTATTCCGGGTACTTGCTTGTATACCTTGGCCCGGAGGCTATCGGCAGAAGTGGCACTTTCAGGAAGTTCCCAAATAGCCAATCCCATATTTAATGAATTGGCCATCAATGATTCGATGGCCTCGTTGATGGTCAAGCGCGCCAAGTTGGGCACTCGCACTTTTTCTTCACTCAACCCACCGCCTAGCACCAAATTGAAGCGGGTGCCTTTGGGAAAATAAGTACCTGCAGCCACTTCCTTCTTTCCCAACAAGACCTTTACCACCACATCTTTTCCTATGTACGGTACATAGCTTAAATCGCCCACAATGAATCCCTTGCTCTTCAAATCGAAAATGGCCCTACGCCTTGTTTTCTCGATGAGTGAGGGAAGCGCAATCAAAGGTTCGCGCACAGGGTTCACCGTCAATCGGATTGGTCTTCCGGCCTTTACTTGCGCGCCTGCACGCGGATACTGCACCCACACCTCATGGCCATCGTAGGAATTATTGAACTCGCTGCTGTCGAGTATTTCCATCTCCAATCCTGACTCTTTCAGTACGGTAGCTGCGTCATCCATGTGCAGTCCGGCCAAATCAGGAACTTCAATGGTTTCATTGTGATGCGTTAAGCTAGACAAGCTCCACCTCAACAGAAAGTAGCCCACAATCAACACCATTGCCGCTAATAGCACATTAGCTGCAAAAGTTTTGCTCAAGAGAAACCGAAAGATTTTCATCGGCCTCAAAGATAGCCAACAGCACATGGCTTAACAGCTGCGGCATTCGTGTACATTTGAACAAAGCCATCGTCTTGAAAAGAATACGCGTTGCTGTGCTCACCGGAGGTTATTCTCCAGAATGGGAAATTTCTCTTCTAACCGGTCAAACGGTATTGCAACATTTAGATAATCAAGAATTTGAAGCCTATGAACTGAGAATTCTTCCAACTAGTTGGAATGTTCATGTTCAAAACGATAGCTATCCAGTAGATCGTCGTGATTTGAGCTGGCGAGATGCAGAGGGCAGGATGCATCATTTTGACCTTGCCTTCAATGCCATTCACGGTCATCCAGGAGAAAATGGCGTTCTACAAGGCTATCTCGAAACCTTGGGAATTCCCTTGGCTGGGTCAGGGCTCTTTGCATCGGCACTTACTTTCAACAAGGCGCAAACAAGTACCTATGCAGCTCGCTGGGGAGCACGCACTGCTCCATCAGTGCTTTTGCGCAAAGGAGATCAATGGAAAGAGGAAGATTTGTTGGCCAAGCTTCAACTTCCACTCTTTGTCAAACCCAATCGCTCTGGAAGCAGTTTTGGCATTAGCAAAGTGCGCACATCTGCTGATCTGAAAGGAGCCATTGCCGAGGCTTTTCAACACGATGACCTCATCATTGTCGAGCAAGGCATTTCGGGTACTGAATTGGCCTGTGGAATTTCTGATCACAATGGTGAAGCAGAAGTACTGGGTATCACGGAAATTGTTCCGAAGAATGATTGGTTCGATTATGAATCAAAATACAGCGGCGCCTCAGAAGAGATCACTCCTGCCCGTATCTCGAAACGAGCAGAAGATGAAGTGAGGGCTATGAGCTTGTTGTTGTATCGGCAGTTTGAATTGAGAGGAATTGCACGCATCGATTATATACTCGATTCAGATGATCAAGCTTGGCTGATTGAGATCAACAGTGTGCCCGGAATGAGTGCTGAAAGCATCGTTCCGAAACAACTTCGATGGAAAGGCCTA
>CAZDPF010000039.1:7368-15570 GCA_964507215.1 uncultured Chryseobacterium sp.
CCGGCCGACTTTGAATTTGAAAAAGCTGTGGCTCAAGCCAACCGACAATTGCATCCTGGAATTGAAACCGTGTTTTTTCTCACCAGGGCTACTTTGTCTTATATCAGTAGTTCAATTGTTCGGGATGTGATCAACAACCAAGGCGACTACACCCATTTTGTACCCACTGCTGTTCGCTTGTAATCAAGCGCTCTGCTGATCAAAAAACGCATCTACCAATAAACGGATGGCGGGATAAGATTGGGCCATCGCACTTCGAAAGTGGTCTGATGGCATCCATTGTACAAGCTGAATATCTTCTTCAATTTGGGGTTTCAATTCTCCCGAGTAGTGGGTAGTGAGGAAGAACCAATGGGTGGTCTTTACAATCAATCGGCCTTTGTGCACATAGCCGTGCCAAGTTCGCATCAAAGGGTGATGCAGCGTCAGATGGCTTAAACCGCATTCTTCTTCCACTTCGCGCACCGCGGTGGCTGCTATCTCCTCCCCTTCTTCCACTTTTCCTTTCGGAAGATCCCAAATTCCCAAACGATGAATGGCCAAATAGTCTCCGTCAACATGTTGCACTATGCCCCCGGCGGCTTGAAGATGCACAAAATGGTCGCAGAGCGCTTGAATGGCTTCCTCGGGCATGTTGTGCTGCCACCAAACCCGCTGCTCTTGGCTGTGGTAGAAGGCCTTAGTGACCACCTCCAACAGCTTATCCCACTGCGCTTGTGCAAGTTTTAATTGTGGAGAAAAATCAGCTTTCTCCCCTATAACTAGGTGGAAGTCGCCGATGAAAACTTCATATTTTTGGCGCATGGTATTGCATCCTGAAACCGCTTACAAAACTGCGGAATTCCTCCTACAGATTAAAGCCATCCAACTTCGTCCGGATCAGCCTTTCCAGTGGGCCAGTGGTTGGCGCTCTCCTATCTATTGCGACAACCGCAAAACCCTCTCCTATCCGACCATTCGCACCTACTTGCGCGAGCAAGTAGCCGAGGGAATTATTTCCCATTTCGGCAAGCCCGATGTGATAGCAGGCGTGGCCACCGGTGCCATTGCTTTGGGTTCTTTGGTGGCCCAACACCTGCAGTTGCCCTTTATTTACGTAAGGCCTGAGCCCAAGAGCCACGGAATGAAAAACCAAATTGAAGGCGTCTTAGAGGCCGGACAAAGGGTGGTGGTTTTTGAAGATTTGGTTAGTACGGGCGGAAGTTCATTAAAAGCAGTGGACGCTTTGCGTTCAGAAGGCGCGGAAGTATTGGGGATGTTTGCCTTGTTCACCTATGGCTTTCAAATGGCTGTAGATCGGTTTGCCTCCTCCCAGTGCCCCTTGGTGACTTTGAGTGATTATGAACATCTCTTGATGCAGGCCACCAAAACAGGCTATGTGCATGAGCGCGAACTGTCTGTTCTTAAAAAATGGCGCCAGGCTCCAGAAAGATGGAAACAATAAATATTGCCCATGACAACTTATGAAGGTCCCGAAGTATTGGTCGCTCGCTCTGCCGAGATACTCAAGGACCATTTGAGCAACTTCTCCAACTTTGAGCAATTATTTCCTGATAGTGTCACCTATTTTAAGGCCTATGAGGATGGCTTCACCTTTCAAATGGGCAGTATGCCCAAAGTAGGGCTTCAACGCGCTGAATCCAATGACCCCGACGTATTGGCACTCAAAGCCGCAGGAGGTGCTATTGACTTTCAATTGCTGTGCAGCATTAAAGCAGCTGATGAAAACCACGCTAAAGTTCAATTGTACTTCGAAGGCGACTTCAATCCAATGGTGCGCATGATGGTAGAAAAGCCGCTCAAGCGTTTGCTAGACGACCTATCAGAAGGATTGAAAAAAGTTTAATCGCCTTTGCTATGCATGCATAGCATATTTTTCTATCTTTGAGGGACAACAATGTACCCTTGAAGCCGGAAGAAACCATTGACTTTCATTTAAAGAGCACCTGGCAAGCCGTTTCCAGGATGTACAACGAAGTGGCAGCTACCTATGGAGGTACCATGGCCACAGGTTATGTACTGCTCAATATTGACGCTGACGGCACTCCTTCTACTTCACTTGGTCCGCGCATGGGCATGGAAAGCACCAGCCTGAGCAGAACCTTAAAAACAATGGAAGAGAAGGGCTTGATTGAGCGCAGGAAACACGCCGATGATGGACGTATTGTGCTCATCTTCTTGACCGCGGAAGGCAAGGCCATGCGCGACAAAGCGCGAGAAGCGGTACTCCATTTTAACCAGAGAATGCGCGCGATTATTCCCGAAGAAAACCTAACAGGCTTTTTTCGCACCATGCGGTTGATCCAAGCTTATATCGAATCAGAAAAGAAAAATCCCTCACTTTCATGACCAAACGTATCATTCGAAAAGTTGGCGTGATCGGCTCGGGCATCATGGGTGCCCAAATTGCCGGCCACTTTGCCAATATTGGGGTAGAAGCCCTGTTACTCGACATCCCGCCATCTTCCTTATCGCCACAAGAAGAAGCGGCTGGATTGGATCTCACCCATCCTTTGGTAAGAGGGCGCATTGCCCGAGATAACTGGGCCAAAACGGTGAAGATGAGCCCGGCTCCGCTTTACGACAAATCATTTGCACAACGCGTTCAAACGGGTAATCTAGAAGATGATATTGCGCTTTTAGCAGATGTTGACTGGATCATAGAAGTGGTGGTGGAGCGCCTCGATATTAAACATCAGGTGTTGGCCAAGATAGACAGCGCACGCAAACCCGGTACTTTGGTTAGTAGCAATACATCCGGTATTCCTATCCATTTGATGTTGGAAGGAAGAAGCGATGATTTCCGCAAGCACTTCTGCGGAACCCACTTCTTCAATCCACCTCGCTACCTGCAGCTGCTCGAAATCATTCCAACCCCTGAAACAGATCCTGAAATAGTAGAATTCCTTCTGCACTACGGCGATCTTTTCCTAGGAAAGACAACGGTTTTAGCCAAAGACACTCCCGCTTTTATTGCCAACCGCATTGGTGTTTTTGGCATTATGGCCCTCTTCCATAGCATGGAGAAAAGCGGTCTGAATGTAGAAGAAGTGGATAAGCTCACCGGACCAGTCATCGGGCGTCCAAAGTCGGCCACCTTCAGAACCTCAGATGTAGTGGGCCTCGATACTTTGGTACACGTGGCCAACGGCTTGGCCAAGGCCTGCCCGAATGACGAGCGCAGTGACGTTTTCCAACTTCCTCCTTTCATCCAACAGATGATGGAAAGCAACCGCTTGGGCAGTAAAACCGGAGAAGGCTTCTATAAGAAAGTTAAGCAGGAAGACGGCAGTTCAGAAATCATGGTGCTTGATCTGACCAGCGGACAGTACCGCAGTCAGAAGAAACGCTCATTCCCCACCCTAGAGTTAACCCGAAATATTGATCGGGTGGCCGATCGATTCAAGGTTTTGGTGAGTGGAAAAGATGCCGCAGCCGATTTTTATCGCAACCAATTCGGCCAACTGTTTGCCTATGTCAGCCATCGCATTCCCGAAATTTCAGATGAAGTTTACCGCATAGACGATGCGCTTCGAGCCGGTTTCGGATGGGAACATGGTCCGTTTCAAATTTGGGATGCCATTGGACTTGAGAAAGGCATCGCATTGGCCGAGCAGAGCGGCTTTCCAGTTGCTGAATGGGTGAAGCAAATGGCTGCAAATGGTCAAAGCAGCTTCTATTCAATTGCTGAAGGGGTTCGGCAGTGTTACGTTCCTTCCCAAAGAGCTACTGACCGAATAAAAGGCACCGAACAGTATATCGATTTGGATGAGCTTCGCCACAGCAGTACTGTCTGGAAAAACAATGAGTGCTCATTGATTGACTTAGGAGACGGCATCCTCAATTTTGAGATCCACTCCAAAATGAATACCCTCGGCAGTGGGGTACTCAGCGGATTGAATCGTGCTTTTGACTTAGCGGAAAAGGAATACCAAGGTTTGGTCATCGGCAACCAAGGCGCCAATTTTAGTGCGGGAGCCAACTTGGCCATGATCTTTATGATGGCCACAGAACAAGAGTGGGATGAGCTGGATTTTGCCATTCGCTACTTCCAAAAAAGCGTCATGCGGGTGCGCTACTCCGGTATACCCGTAGTTGTTGCCCCACACGGACTCTCATTGGGAGGTGGATGTGAAATGACGCTGCATGCCGATGCCGTACAAGCAGCTGCAGAAACCTATATCGGTTTGGTTGAGGTGGGTGTTGGTGTTATTCCAGGTGGTGGAGGAACCAAAGAAATGACCCTGCGCGCTGCCCAGCGCTACATCAAAGACGATGTAGAACTCAATGCACTTCGCGAAAACTATCTCACCATCGGCATGGCCAAAGTGGCTACATCGGCGCAAGAGGCATTCGGATTGGGCATTTTGCAGCAAGGCAAAGACCACATTAGTGTAAACAAGCGCAGGCAGTTGGCAGATGCCAAACGCAAAGCGATTCTCTTGGCTGAGCAAGGTTACTCTCAACCCTTGCCCCAAAAAGTAAAAGTTTTGGGAAGGCAGGCCCTCGGCATGTTTGACGCAGGGGTACACGCTATGCTTGAAGGCAGGTACATAAGTCCACACGACGTGAAGATCAGCCAGAAACTGGCGTATATCATGAGTGGAGGCGACCTCTCTGAAGCTACAGAGGTAAGTGAGCAGTATCTGCTCGATCTTGAAAGGGAAGCTTTCTTGAGCCTTTGCGGTGAACGCAAAACCCTTGAACGCATTCAACACATGCTCAAAACCGGCAAACCCCTTCGCAATTAATCCTAAAAAAAAGATCGATATGGAAGCATACATTGTAGCCGCGAAACGCACCGCGGTAGGAAAAGCAGGACGCGGAAGCCTTCGTTTTTTCCGACCTGATGATATGGCCGCCTCCGTTATTCAGGCATTGATGCAGGAGCTCCCCGGCCTCGACAAAAACAGCATTGATGATGTAATTGTAGGCAATGCCATGCCCGAAGCCGAACAAGGGCTCAACATGGGCCGATTGGTTTCACTCCTCGGATTGAATACGGTAGAGGTGCCGGGCATGACGGTAAACCGCTATTGTTCTAGCGGATTGGAAACCATTGCGATTGCCACGGCCAAAATACGCGCTGGAATGGCGGATGTGATCATTGCCGGTGGGGCCGAATCTATGAGCTACATCCCGATGGGTGGCTATAAAGTAACCCCCAATTACGCCATCACCCAATCGCATGTAGATTGGTACAACAATATGGGCCTCACGGCTGAAGCCGTTGCAGAGAAGTACCAGGTCTCACGTGACGACCAAGATGCTTTCGCCTTGGCATCGCACCAAAAAGCCATCCGAGCCATTGAAAATGGATGGTTCAAAGACGAGATTGTGCCTTTGGAAGTGGAGCAAGTCATTCTGAACGAAAAGGAAAAACGAGAACGCAAATCCTTCGTTTTTGATACCGACGAGGGTCCACGAAAAGACACCCATCCAGCTGCGCTGGCCCGTTTACGTCCGGTCTTCGCCAACAACGGCAGTGTAACGGCTGGCAATTCATCGCAAACGAGTGATGGAGCCGCTTTCGCCATTGTGATGAGTGAACGCATGGTAAAAGAGCTCAACCTAAAGCCCATCGCCCGTTTGGTTAGTTATGCCGCTGCGGGTGTTGAACCCCGAATCATGGGTATTGGTCCTGTGAAGGCGGTTCCAAAAGCCTTGAAATTGGCGGGCTTATCAAAAAACGACATCGAGCTTATAGAGCTTAACGAGGCCTTCGCATCGCAATCGTTGGCGGTCATTCGCGAGCTCGATCTCAATCCAGACATCACCAATGTCAACGGTGGTGCCATAGCACTCGGGCATCCCCTGGGTTGCACCGGTGCCAAACTCAGCGTGCAGCTCTTCAACGAAATGAAGCGCCGGGGTGGCAAATACGGCATGGTGACCATGTGTGTAGGTACCGGACAAGGAGCAGCAGGCATCTACGAAATGCTATAATCAACTGATAAACAATCTAAAAAAATGAGCCAAGTAGAAGAAAAGAATGCCTTGCGCGGGGGCGAGTTCCTCATCCGCGAGAGTCAAGTGAATGATGTCTTCATTCCAGAAGACTTCAGTGAAGAACAGAAAATGATGGCACAGGCCACCACAGAGTTCATAGACAAAGAGGTGTGGCCGCAAAAGCAGCGGTTCGAGAAGAAAGATTATGCCTTCACCCTCGAGCTGATGAAGAAAGCCGGAGAAATGGGCCTACTAGGAATCTATGTTCCTGAAGCCTACGGCGGTTTGGGCATGGGATTTAATACCTCCATGTTGGTTTGTGACCGAATTTCTGGAGCTACTGGAAGCCTTTCTACAGCCTATGGTGCGCATACCGGCATCGGCATCCTCCCCATTCTTTTGTACGGAACCGAAGCCCAACGCGCCAAATATTTGCCCATGTTGGCCAGCGGTGAATGGATCGGTGCCTATTGCCTAACCGAACCTGGTGCAGGAAGTGATGCCAACAGCGGAAAAACCAAGGCTATTCTCAGTGCTGATGGCTCCTATTATTCCATCACCGGACAAAAAATGTGGATCTCCAATGCGGGCTATGCCGACCTCTTTATTGTGTTTGCTCGAATAGAGAACGACAAGAATATCACCGCTTTCATCATTGAGAAAGAAGGTGCAGAGGGATTGAGCTTGGGAGAAGAAGAACACAAGATGGGTATTCATGCTTCTTCTACCCGTCAGGTATTCTTTAACGAAGTAAAAGTGCCCGCAGAGAATCTGCTTGGCGAACGCAATGGCGGATTTAAAATCGCCATGAACGCTTTGAATGTTGGCCGTATCAAACTGGCTGCGGCCTGCTTAGATGCCAACAGACGTATCATAACAGAAGCGCTGAAATACGGCAAAGAGCGTCATCAATTTAATCAACCCATTATTGAGTTTGGCGCATTAAAGCAGAAAATAGCCAGAATGGCTACCAAGCACTGGATTTCTGAAACCGCCACCTACCGAGCAGGACAAGATATTGAAGACAATATAGCCAAGTTGGTAGCGGATGGATTGAGTCCGCAGGAATCGAAGCTGAAAGGAGTGGAAGAATTTGCAGTGGAATGTGCCATTCTCAAAGTGCACGCCTCAGAAACAGCCAGTTTCATAGCTGACGAAGGCGTACAGATGTTTGGTGGCATGGGCTATTCAGCAGATGCTAGCATGGAAAGTGCCTACCGCGATGTGCGCATAGCCCGCATCTATGAAGGCACCAACGAAATCAACCGCATGTTGACCGTGGGCATGTTGCTGAAGAAAGCCATGAAGGGCCAACTCGATCTTATTGGTCCGGCCATGAAAGTGGGCAGCGAGCTGATGGAAATCCCCAGTTTTGACGAACCAGATCCCGCTATTCGTTTGGCTGAAGAGAAAGAAGCCTTGGCCAATTTGAAGAAAGCCTTCCTCATGGTAGCTGGTAAAGCCGTAGAGAAATTTGGGATGGAGGTAGAGAATGAACAAGAGGTGCTCATGGCCGCAGCAGATATGGCCATGGAAATCTATCACCTCGAATCAGGCATTCTTCGTGCAGAAAAAATGGCAATAGCTGGCCATCCGAACGCTGCCTACGCCCATGACATGGTGAGCTTGTACATGCTGGAGTCTTTAGAGAAAGTAGGCGTTTCGGGCAGAGAAGCCATTTACTCCTTCGCCGATGGTGATGAGCAGCGCATGTTGCTGATGGGACTCAAACGCTTCACCAAGTTGCGCACTCCATTTAATGTGAAAGATCTGCGAAGAAAATTGGCCGACAAACTGATTGAAGAAGGACGGTATTGTTTCTGATTCGTCCGTTACGTTTCGATTTCAAGCCGCCTTCGGGCGGTTTTTTTTTGTGGTTTCAGAATGAGCTTTTTCACAAAAAGGTTCAAGAACCTTGCATACAAGATATGAGATTTCTCCTAGTGAGCCGGCCTAATGCTTCTTGCTATCAGATAATTTAAATGCCATTGAATTGATAGCCCAAAAGCAGGAAACTACTGTAAAAAGATCATTAGAACATAACCGATTGGCTAAATGGATCAAGCTAGAATAGATGATTGGCCACGAAGATCATTTCTTTTCAACTCATAGAGCTAACAAAAAATCTATTATTCTAAATATCAAAATGACTCAACCAAAGAGCTCGGGCTTTTAGGCGCTGAGATTACCCTCTTTATGGATGGCTATTCCCAATGTGGAGTTACATTACTGAACGATTTTGTTGTAATTGCT
>CAZDPF010000040.1:0-15500 GCA_964507215.1 uncultured Chryseobacterium sp.
CTGCGGCCTGATCGCGTTGGGCACGCAATTTCTCCAATTGGGCAATCTGCTTCCGGCGCACCTCCGTATTGTCTACCTCCAAGATTTCAATGTCTGTTTCTTCTTGGGGAGGGAAGGCGTTCACGCCAATGATCAGATCTTGACTACTGTCTATCCGCGCTTGCTTGCGGGCAGCGGCTTCTTCAATGCGCAATTTGGGAAGGCCGCTTTCGATGGCCTTGGTCATACCGCCTAACTCTTCCACTTCGGCCATTAACTGGCGGGCGGCATCAGCCAGTTCCAGCGTGCGTTTTTCAACAGCTATACTTCCGCCAAAAGGATCGATGAGTTTGGTTACGCCGGTTTCCAGTTGGAGGTACAATTGGGTGTTGCGCGCAATGCGTGCAGAAAAATCAGTAGGCAAGGCGAGGGCTTCATCCAAGGCATTGGTATGCAAACTTTGGGTTCCACCCAGCGCAGCAGCCATGGCTTCGATGCAGGTTCGGGCTACATTGTTAAAAGGATCTTGTTCTGTAAGGCTCCAACCACTGGTTTGACAGTGGGTGCGCAAGCTCATGCTGCGGGCATTCTGAGGGGCAAACTGTTGTACAATTTCAGCCCAAAGCAATCGCCCTGCGCGCATCTTGGCAATTTCAGATAGATGATCCATGCCGATGGCCCAAAAAAAGCTCAGTCGAGGGGCAAATTCATCCACGCTCAAACCTGCTTGCAATCCGGTACGGATGTACTCCAGTCCGTCTGCAAGGGTATAGGCCAGCTCAATTTCAGGGGTGGCGCCGGCCTCCTGCATATGGTAGCCGCTGATGCTAATGGAGTTAAAGCGCGGCATCTTCTCACTGGTGTAGCGGAAGATGTCTGCAATGATCTGCATCGATGGACGAGGAGGATAGATATAGGTGTTGCGCACCATGAACTCCTTGAGGATGTCGTTCTGTATGGTTCCCGACAGCAGCTCCGGGGCCACTCCTTGTTCCTCAGCAGCTACAATGTAAAAGGCCATAATGGGCAATACGGCCCCATTCATGGTCATTGAAACCGACATCTGGTCGAGGGGGATGCCGTCGAAGAGCACTTTCATGTCTTCCACGCTATCAATGGCCACCCCTGCTTTGCCTACATCGCCAGACACGCGGGGGTGATCAGAGTCGTACCCGCGGTGGGTGGCCAGGTCAAAGGCTACGGAAAGTCCTTTTTGACCTGCGGCCAAGTTCCTGCGATAGAAGGCATTGGATTCCTCCGCGGTTGAAAAGCCCGCGTATTGCCTTACTGTCCACGGTCTGATGGTATACATGCTGCCATAAGGGCCGCGGAGGTAGGGGGGCAGTCCGGCGGCAAAGGGCATGGCTTTGAAGGTTTCACTCACGCGGCGTTGGCGAAAGGGAATTTGAGAAAAGTCTTTGCGTGCCATGATTAATGGGTTTGTTCTGCTAGTTCGGCGAGTCTGCGGAGGGGGAAGGCCTCTGGGGAAGCAGAGGTCTTCTCCTTTTCTGAGTAATTCGGGAGGTGATAGGGATAGATGCTCGATCCGATGATTGGCGCCTGGCCAGCGTTGAATCGGGCCTGTTCCGCCTCGGCTTCTTCGGCAATTTGTTGTTGTAAGCTACCTTCTTCGAGACTTCTGAGGAGTCCTCCTTGTTTCTCAATCTTTTGAAAAGCTTCCCAGCCCTTTTCAGCAATTTGTTGGGTGAGGGCTTCTACAGAATAGCTGCCCGCCAAAGGATCTTCTACTTGATCTAACCGACCTTCAAATCGGATGAGATGAAGAATGTTGAGGGGAAGGTGCTCTTCTTTGGGCAATGGTTGGCCAATGGCATGGTGGTGCAGCAGTACATTCTGGGCACCCCCGAGCACTGCGCTCATGGCCATGGTGGTGAGGCGCAATAGATTGGTATGCGGGTCTGTGGCCGAAAGCGGTCGGAAGCTGTTCTCCGCCGTGATGAAGACCGGGGCAGTATTAGGAAGCTTCAGCTCTTCTAAAAAGAGTGGCCACAGCTCGCGGAAAGCGCGGAGTTTGGCTATTTCTGGAAGATAATCTCTCCCCACGGCAAATCGGAAGTGTAGGAGGGAAACATCGCTCCACTCGCCTTGTACAAGGTATTCGTGGGCAGCAGCTAGTGCGATGCCGAGCTGGGTATCTATGCGAGCACCGGCATTTTGAAATCGACAAGTGTTCACCAATTGGCTGTGGCGAAAGAGCTTTCGCTGGTGAATTGCACCAATCGATTGGCAGTGCGATTTGAGGTTGAGGTGGAAGGCGCTTTTGAATGCCATCTGATCAAGCAAATCCAATCCAAGCGCGGTATTGCTTTCACTGCCCTGAAGGGCTTGCTCTTGAAGGGTAGCTTCCCATTCATCTAGCCATTTTCCTTCGAGGTTTTCCGGACAAACTTCTGTGCGCAGATAGGCCAATTGAACTGCTGCCAAGTCTTTATGCAGCGCTTGATGGTCTTCCACCTTTAACCGAAGACCATCTGCCCCGCGGTTGAGGGCTGCCATTGCAGCTCTTTGCAGCTGCGGTGGCTCGGCCATGGCGGAGGCATGCCAGGCATAGGAGGGAAAAAGCGGACTGCTGGGACGTGCATCTTCCCAAGAGTGAAAGGGCGGAGTAGTGAGTCCGTCAAACCAAGTGGTGAAGAGTTCTTCTTCTGGCTTGCCCTTGAGTTCTTTGCGTATGGCTTTCCACCAATCGTCTGCGGAAACAGGGGAGAATGAAGACATGGGTACAGAATTGAGCTTGCTATTCGGTGCGCCAAAATACGAAGCCTCCCTTCGCTTGATCTATGACAGATGTTGGACTTCCACAAGCCTTGTTAAGAACTGCTAAAGCTTGGGTGAATGGTGACGAGGTGCTTATTCTATTTTTGAAATATGAAAAAGCCAGTTTGGTTGGAAAAGCATCCTTGGTTGCTGAACCGTTACTTTATCACCTCCATCACTTTTCTGGTGTGGATGGGCTTTTTTGATTCTAGCTCGCTCTTGATGCACTGGGAACTGAGTGAAGAAATTGAGCGTTTGGAAGAAGGAATAGATTTTTATGCCAAGGAGTTGGAAAGTGACCGGCAGAAGCTTCATCTATTGCAAAGCGATCCGGAGCATCTGGAGAAGTTTGCGCGAGAAGAGTATTGGTTATGCCGCGAAGGAGAAGAGGTTTTCTTGGTAGAGCTAACAGCAGACCCCGATCAATAGAAGAGCGATAAAAAGAAAAAGCCCCTCGAAAGGAGCTTATCTTGTTCAAGTGTAAAAGTCTTAAGCTTATCCTAAGGCATTGAAGTGGCGTGCCACGCTAGACTTCAAATTGTTTGCCTTGTTCTTGTGAATCACGTTGGTCTTGGCCAACTTATCGATCATAGCGAAGAGACTGGGCATTTTTTCTTCTACCGTGCGCTTGTCACTACTGTTCCTTACGTCGCGCAATGCGTTACGCATGGTTTTGTGCTGATACTTGTTGCGCAGACGCTTTACGTCATTGCTTCTTACGCGCTTGAGCGCAGACTTGTGATTTGCCATTTTCTTTTCGTTTCGAAAAACTGGTAGCCCATAGGGGAATCGAACCCCTCTTTCCAGAATGAAAATCTGGCGTCCTAACCGATAGACGAATGGGCCAAAGTACGTCGGGTTACATCCCCTTCCTCAGCAAAGCGCGAACGGACGTTTTTCTAAGGGGATGCAAATGTAGGTCAATTTTTAAATCCTACAACACTTTTCGATTCAACATTGATTTTGTCTTAAAGCCCAGAGCAGCAGGTTTCCGCACGCGCAGTTCATTGCTGATATTCTCCATCTGAAACACGGTAATTTCTCGGCTTTCTTGCATGCTCGGAAGTTGCAAGTCAAAGGCCAACGCATACTCCATAGCTGTTTTCACTACTTTGCGCAGCTTATAATAGTCTTCATAGTTTTCTTCTTGTATCACTTGATGCGCCAAATCGCGGTAGAGGAATGCCAGTTGGCGCTGTCCATCCACAAAAAAGTGACGCTCTTTATTAATGTAAATCCGCCCAACAAGCTGTCCGATGTCTCCTTGACGGTTGTAGCGCAATGAGTCGTTTAAGAAGTTGTAGATGTTGATGATGCCGAAATAGGCTCTCATCGGGTCGTCGCGCAAGTAGCTGGATTTCCGAAATTCATGTTGTTCAGGTAAGGCATAGGCATTGGTGTGCAGGTGAAAAACCAATACATCTCCAGAGAACTGTAGACGAAATTCGTGTTCTCCTTTCTCTGTATACCGCACCACTACGCGTGCATCAACATCGGAAACCTTGTAATTCAATACCGCCGCCAAGTCTGCAGCTTGTTCTTTGAGAATACCAAAAACCCATTGGGCATCTTTCCAAACCTGTTGTTTGGTACTCGACTTACTGAGCAGTTGTTCTAAAATGCGTAGCTGTTGTTCTTCCATCTTTAAACTGATTTTGCGTTTGCGATTAGTAAGCGCGGGCAAAGAGCACGCGTCTGTTGGAAGGTTTGCCTGAAAATACACACTTTCCTTCTTCCGTTTCGTCATTCAACGGAATGCATCGAATGGTGGCCTTGGTGGCCTGCTTGATGGCCTCCTCGGTTTCAGGGGTTCCGTCCCAGTGGGCGGAGATAAATCCGCCTTTCTCAATTTGCTCGAGGAAATCTTCCCAACGATCTATCTTATGGGTACTGCTTTCGCGGAATTGCAAGGCTTTTTGAAACAAAGCAGACTGCATCTCTTCCAATAAAGCGGGCATCTGTTCTGCCACTTGATCAATGGCTACAGAAGACTTTTCCAAGGTATCGCGACGAGCCAGTTCTACTACGCCATTCTCGAGATCGCGCGGACCAATGGCCAGACGAACAGGAACGCCCTTCAGTTCGTATTCGTTGAACTTCCAACCAGGTTTGTGGGTGTCGCGGTCATCAAACTTCACGCGCAAGCCTAGTTGCTCCAATGATTGCTTGATCTGCTCTGCCACAGGACGAATGCGATCGAGTTCTTCAAGGCCCCTGTAAATTGGGATAATCACCACCTGAGTGGGCGCAAGTCTGGGTGGAAGCACCAGTCCGTTATTGTCGGAGTGGCTCATTATAAGCGCTCCCATCAATCGGGTAGATACGCCCCATGAGGTGGCCCACACATGTTCTACTTTGCCTTCCTTGTTCTGGAACTTCACATCAAACGCTTTGGCGAAGTTTTGTCCGAGGAAGTGCGAAGTACCTGCCTGAAGCGCTTTGCCGTCTTGCATGAGGGCCTCAATGCAATAAGTTTCCAAGGCGCCTGCAAATCGCTCTGAAGGGGTTTTTACGCCTTTAATTACCGGTATGGCCAGTATTTGCTCAGCAAAATCAGCGTAGACATCCAACATGGTTTCGGCTTCTACAATGGCTTCTTCACGGGTAGCATGTGCGGTATGTCCTTCTTGCCAAAGAAATTCTGCCGTGCGAAGGAAGAGTCTCGTGCGCATTTCCCATCGCACCACATTGGCCCATTGATTCAACAAGATGGGAAGATCTCGGTAGCTCTGAACCCAGTTTCGATAAGTATCCCAGATAATGGTTTCGGAAGTAGGACGAACAATGAGTTCTTCTTCTAACTTGGCTGTTTCATCTACAATCACTCCCTTGCCATTCGGATCGTTCTTTAGGCGGTAATGTGTAACCACCGCACATTCTTTGGCAAAGCCTTCAACATGGCTAGCTTCTTTGCTGAAATAGCTCTTCGGAATGAAGATGGGGAAGTAGGCATTTACGTGACCGGTAGCCTTAAAACGGCGGTCGAGATCGGCTTGCATGGTTTCCCAAATGGCATAGCCATAAGGTTTGATCACCATACATCCGCGCACGCCCGAGTTCTCCGCGAGATCAGCCTTGACAACCAAATCATTGTACCACTGGGAATAGTCGGTTTCCCGAGCTGTTAAAACCTTCGCCATTTTGAACGAGTTGGAA
This sequence comes from uncultured Chryseobacterium sp., assembly GCA_964507215.1. Lineage (GTDB taxonomy): Bacteria > Bacteroidota > Bacteroidia > Flavobacteriales > Schleiferiaceae > RFXV01. The sequence goes on from CAZDPF010000040.1 coordinate 5,914, forward strand.
TGTTTTTTGTAAATTAAGCGGTAGCAAAGCTAATCAATGCTCAAGCTCTCCGCCCTATGCCAAACGTCCCGATTATCCCGCTTTTTTCCTTGTCTGCGCTTCTACTTTCCACCGCTTGTTCCATACAGCAATCGAACGTGAGCGCCAATTTGATGGACGATGGTATTTATTACGATCCCGATTTACAACCAATTACCTTAAGTGCATTTGCTGAAGAGCCCTACTCCGCCGACCAAGAAGAGGGCTTTGACTATTTCGATCCGCAAGACGTGCAGTCTTTGCCACCAATGGCAGGTAATACGTCTCCCTGGTCTTGGGGAATGGGCTCGGGTGGTTTTTATGATCCGTTCTACAGTCCGATGTGCGACCCCTATTGGGGCATGGGCATGCAGCCGGGTTGGAATTGGAATATGGGCTACAGCAGTTGGAGTGGATGGCAATTCGGACTGGGCTACGGCATGGGCTGGGGGATGAGTCCTCATATGGGTTGGGGAATGAATCCCTACTGGAACATGAATCCATACTGGGCGATGAATCCCTATGCTCCCTACAATCCATATAATCCATGGATGTGGGGAATGCCCTTCGAATGGAACCAAAGACCGGGATGGCAGATTGAACGGGTACGTCCTTCGCGCACAGCCGTTCGCGGTGGAAACGGAATCAATCGCCCCATCAACGGTAAGTCTGATGTGTACGCCACTCCCAGACAGATCAACAGTAGGCAGAATACCACTACTGTTCGCACCCGTCCACAAGCCACTGCCAATTGGCCAGCAACCACCGAAAGTGATCGTTCCCAAGCCGGAACCCAGCAACGCAGACAGGTGGTTCGGAGAGAGATCCAAAGAGAACTCGATCGCAATGGCACTTCCTCTCCAAGTACACGTCCAGCCACTCAACGTCAAGAAGTGGAGTATGTCAATCGCGCCGAACAACAAAGCTACCACGGCAGACCAGCCGTTCGCACCCGAGACTCCCAATCTCGAAGCAGCAACGGTTGGGAAGAAATTTATCGCAATTTGGAAAGAGGTAGCAGTAGAGAAAGGAGCTATGACAGCGAAAGTGGTCGGCGACCGTCTCGCTCTGATTCAGAATACAGCAGCCCCAGTCGCCCCAGCCGCTCTTCTTCACCTTCTGGAGGCGGAGGAAGAACAGGAGGGGGTACTTCCACCCGATCCAGTGGTCGTAGCCGATGAGTCGCATTCTATTCAGCGCAAGCCTTTTTGCGATTTCCTTTTCTCTTGGCTTTGGCCAAAGTGTAGAGGAAGCCTTGCTCTACAGCAACGACCAACTGTTGGGAAGTCCGCGATATGTGGCCCTCGGTGGAGCAATGGGTGCTTTGGGCAACGACTTCAGCACCGTGCATGACAATCCCGCAGGACTGTCAGTTTTCAGAAGAGATCGTGCAGAGTTCAGCTTGGGGTATGGCATTCAAAGAACCGAGGCCAATCATTACGGTCAATCAAGTGAACGCTCTGAGGGGGGATTCAGTCTCGCTCAAGGCGGATTAGTTAAAGGCTTAGCAACTTGGAATGATGAGGTGAATCGCTATCACTTCGGTCTTAGCTTCCGCCGCATGGCCCAATTTGATCAAGAGTTTCTGGTGTCGGGCCAAAATCCTGAATCATCCATCATTGACCAGTGGATAGTGAATTCTAATGGAACAGATCCTGCACAACTGATCAACCAAGGTTGGCTCTATGAGGGCATGGCTTGGGAGGGCTTCCTCACCGATGTGCTCGATTCTTCCAATTGGTCTTATACTTCTTTTGCGACCGGATTAGATCTGCAGCAAGACCGCAGGGTGGTTCGTTCTGGTGGGAGAGATGAGATTTTAATTAGCCTGGCAGGAAGCCATGATCACCGTTTCTTTTATGGTGCTTCGTTGGGAATCCCCTTTTTGTCTTTCAACGAGGAGAGTTTTTATACCGAAAGTGGTTTTGATGAGTTCAGCGATGTAAACGACTTCAGCCTCATAGATCGCTACACCCTCAACGCGGTGGGCGTATTTCTTCAACTGGGTGTGCAATACAGAATTAACTATTGGTGGCGCGTTGGAGCTTCGTACCGAAGTCCTTCATGGTTTTGGTCCAATGCGTCTTTCGATACTGAATTGACTACCAATTTCCGAGACGGAGGCACGGCAGGCCCTATCGCTTATTTCAACGACCAAATTAGCTATCGCCTTTCAGCCCCTCAACGATGGAGCCTCTCCAGCGCTTTTGTAATGGGAAAATCAGGCTTTCTTTCACTTGAATACCGCGGAGTAGATATGGGGCACCAAAGGTTTCAATCGGCTGATTTCAACTTAGAAGATATTGATCGCGCTGCTGAGGAGAGTCTTCAATGGGTGAATGAATTGCGCGTGGGAACCGAATATCGTTTGGCGAAATGGAGCGCCAGAGCGGGCTATCAATGGGCCAGTTCTGTTTATAAGAACGAAGGAAGTGCATTGAATGCGCGCCAAACATTGAGCCTGGGTTTGGGCTATCAAATGACCAAATGGCGCCTCGACTTGGCATGGCGAAGTCACAGCTGGTCTTCTGATCATTTCCTTTATGCTGCGCAATTTGTAGCGCCATCCAGATTGAATCAACGGAGCAATTGGGTGGTTATGGGGGCTACCTTCAACCTGTAAGCGTGTTCAATCATTTTTAGATGAAAGCAGCGTAGTTGTTGCTTGGAGGGCAAAATGGGCAGGCGTTCAGTGTTGCCTCTTGCATTGTATCTTGCTCGTCCAGACTGCTTTTTTACTAGGGTGCGCTTGTCTTTCTTTAGTAGGCAGTTTGGAGACCTGGCTGAACGAAATCGGCATTGGGTGAATTGTACTAACTAGTTGCCTTCAAAGACGAACAGAATGAGGAAGAAAATACTCTTCTATTGGATGTTGATGTGGACGGCCGTCATGGCAATCCCAGCACAAGCACAAGAGATTTCACTAAGCGGAATGAAATGGCGTTCGGTAGGTCCGGCCACCACCTCCGGTCGGATTGCCGATATGGCGGTGGATCCCACAGATGTTAATACCTTCTATTTGGCTGTAGCCTCCGGTGGCGTATGGAAAACCACCAATAATGCCACAACTTGGGAGCCCATTTTTGACGGTCAATCAAGCTTTTCTATTGGCTGCGTGGCCATCAATCCGCACAATCGCCATGAAGTATGGGTGGGCACCGGAGAGAACAACAACCAGCGAAGCGTGGGCTATGGGGATGGTGTTTACAAGAGCACTGATGGAGGAAAGAGCTGGAAGAAAATGGGGCTGGAAAAGAGCGAGCACATTGGCATGATCGCTTTTCACCCCAAAGACCCTCTCACGGTTTATGTGGCTGCTTACGGTCCGCTTTGGAGTGCCGGAGGGGAACGCGGCATCTACAAGACCACAGATGGAGGAAACACATGGAAGCGCGTGGCCCATGTTGATGACCATACCGGCTTCAATGAAGTGCACTACCATCCAACGGTTCCAGGATTGCTGTTCGCTACGGCCCACCAGCGAAGACGCCATGTGTGGACCCACTTGAGCAGCGGACCGGGTTCTGCGCTCTATCGTTCAACAGACGATGGAGAAACCTGGGAAAAAGTGACCAATGGTATTCCTGCCGAAGACAAAGGCCGCCTGAGTCTAGCCATCAGTCCAGCCAATCCGGATCAGATGTACCTCTTGGTGGAAGGGCATGGAACCTATGCCAGTACAGATCGGGGAGCGTCATGGAGTAAAGCCAGTGATCACAGCACTTCTGGTAATTACTATGTGGAGCTCATTGCCCATCCAACCCAAGCGGAGGTGGTTTATTCTATGGATACTTGGGCCCAAGTGAGCAAAGATGGAGGCAAGACCTTCAAACGAATTCCGGAGGAGTTCAAACATGTAGACAATCACTGCATGTGGATCAATCCAAACAACCCGAATCACATCCGAATGGGCTGTGATGGTGGCTTCTATCAGACCTATGACAATTGTAAAACCTGGCTCTTCTCTGCCAACTTGCCCATCACACAGTTCTATCGGGTAGCTACAGACAATGCCGAGCCTTTCTACAATATCTATGGTGGTACCCAAGACAATTTCTCGCTCAAGGGTCCTTCCAGAACCCGATCAGACCACGGCATTGTGAATGCTGATTGGGTGGTGACCAACACGGGTGATGGATTTGAATCGCAAGTAGACCCTACCAATCCCAATATTGTTTACGCTCAGGCCCAGTATGGATGGCTGGTGCGCTATGATGCGGCAACTGGTGAAGCGGTGAGTATTAAGCCAGTGGAGGGTGCTGAAGACAAGGCCTGGCGATGGAACTGGGATGCGCCATTGTTGATCAGTCCGCACAAACCAGAGCGCTTGTACTTCTGCGCCAATGTGGTGTTTATGAGTGAAGACCGCGGCCAAAACTGGAAGCGCATCAGTGATGATCTCAGCCGAGGTGAAGATCGAAATACCTTCAAAATAATGGATGCCTACTGGCCAAGCGATGCCATTGGCAAACATCAAAGTACTTCATTTTATGGCAACATCGTGGCGTTCAATGAGTCGCCCATGGTAGAAGGATTGCTTTACGCCGGAACCGATGATGGCCTCCTGCATATTCGAGAAGCTGGCCAAACGACTTGGAAGAAGATGGAGCGCTTCGGCGATGTTCCTGAACGCACTTATGTTCAGGGAATTTGGCCTTCCGCACACCAGAAAGATCGCGTCTATGCAGCTTTTAACAACCATAAAAATGGCGACTTCAAGCCCTATCTATTGGTTTCCGAAAATCAAGGCAAGAGCTGGAGTTCCATTGTAGTAGGATTGCCCGACAAGGGAACCGTGTATGCCTTTGCCGAAGACCCCGTGCACCCTGATTTACTATTCGTAGGCACTGAATTTGGCTTTTATGTGAGCTGGGATCGTGGGGCTAATTGGAAGAAAATGACCAATGGCTTACCTACAGTAGCCGTGAAAGATATTGCTATTCAACAGCGAGAGAATGATCTGGTGATCGCCACTTTTGGTAGAGGTTTTTATGTTCTAGACAACTATGCCCCCTTGCGCGAACTGGCAGATGCGGCTAAATCAGAGGGGTACTTTTTTCAAGTGAAGCGCGGATTGCTGTTTGAGCCGTCAACGCCCTTGGGGTATCAAGGAGGTGGATTTCAAGGCGCGGGTTTCTATCGTGCTGAAAATCCAGAACCAGGAGTGGTATTCACTTATTTCTTGAAGGAAGTGCCTAAAACCGCTAAAGCCCTTCGGAAAGAGCAAGAGAAGAAGCAAAAGAAAGAAGGCGTTCCGATTCCTGATCCAAGCTCCGATCAACTAAAATTGGAAGAATTGGAAGAGGCGCCTTATCTACTTCTCGTAATTACAAACAGAGATGGCCAAGAAATTTTCCGGCAACAATCTTCTGCTTCTGCAGGAATCAATCGATTGCACTGGTCGGGGAGGTATGCCTCCAAGCACGACTTTAAGTCTGGTTCTGGTCGTGAGCTCTACGAGGCATCCTTGGTGCCAGAAGGTCAGTACAACGCAGCGCTCTTCCTCGTACACAACAGCCAACAAAAACCCATTGGTACAACACAAGGATTTGAGGTGAAGCATTTGGGAGGGGCTACACTTCCAGCTTCCCAGCCTGCTGAGCTTTTGGCTTTCCAGCAAAAGGCCAATACCGTTCGCGCAGAATTAGAATCCATTGAGGAAGAACTGAAACTTCTCCAGAAACAAGTGAACCGCATGCATGATGCAGGCAGAATTTTACCCAATGCCCCCCATGGGCTCATTGATCAAATCCAGCAACTTCGCCATCAATTGGAGGGCTTGAATATTCAAATCAATGGAGATCAAAGAGTGGCTTCTTTAGAGAAGGAAACGCTTCCCGGACTCTCCAGCAGGCTCAATAGTGTGATTTGGAATTCTTGGTATACCAGCGGTGATCCTACGGGCATTCAAAAGCAACAGTTGCAAATGGTGAGCAGTGCACTTCCTACGCTCAGAATGGATCTCAACAAAGCGGCATCAGAGGCTGCTACGCTCTACCAAACACTCTTGAAAGTGGGTATGCCAGCCTTTGCTGAAGGTGTGCTCAATCAAGCGATAGACAAAAATGAATAAGCGCTTCTCGCCCACCTCATAAACGTACTTTTGCCCAAAATCCAGTCCATGTCCCTCGCCCAAGACATCATCAATCCTGAATATACCAGTGCAGAAGCCATCAAGCAATTGCGTCAATCATTTGAAAGCGCAAAGCCCTGTAGACATTTGGCATTACCCAATTTTTTAGATGCCCAATTGGCGGAAGAACTGCATGGAAATTTTCCGGCCATTGAATCGCTCAATGTGAAGCGCAAGAGCCTGAACGAAGACAAGTCTGAAGATTACCATTTTGAACGCTGGCATCCTTCGTTTTCCAAATTGCGCGAAATGATTGCGAGCGAAGGATTTTCGAAATGGATCAGTGAAGTAACTGGAGTAGAAGGGCTGCATACTACAGATGATTCACTGGGTTCTGGTGTGCACCAAGGCAAGAATGGCAGTTATGTAGATGTGCACATCGATGTAAACATGAATCCTGATAAGGGACTTTGGCGGAGAGTGAACCTTTTGATCTACCTCAATCGTTTTTGGAAACCTGAGTACGGTGGAGATCTCGAACTTTGGAACAAGGAAATGACCACTTGCGAAGTAACGGTTCCCTGTGATTTCAACCGGGCTGTGATTTTCTACACCGATGAGAATTCGCCCCATGGATATGCCAAAATCAACGTGCCTGAAGGGGAGACAAGAAAGAGCTTCTATACCTATTTCTATACGCCCATAGGCGATGGATTTCGCTATAGCGATTCTCGATTTGTTTCTAGACCAGACGATGCGCTGGGTAGAAAAGTGGTGACTTCGGTAAAAGAGAATGTGAAAATCAACGCCAAGAGACTGCTCAATAAACTCGGAGTGAAGTCGCTCGATTTCCAAGACAAGAATAAAAAGTAGTGCATGGCCGATAGGCAAAGCGGTGACGAGAAGAAATCTCGCCGCATCAATTGGGCAAGCTTGCGGAGAGGTGCTGCCCTGTACAAATACATTCGTCCGTACCAAGGACAGTTCTTGCTGGGCATGCTTTTCCTTTTTTTGTCGAGCGCGGCCAACCTGGCTTTCCCAAAGTACCTGGGGGACTTAGTGAATGCATCATCAGCCGATGATTTTATCAGTCAGGTGCAACAAATTGCCCTGCTACTATTCGGCATCTTGCTATTGCAAGCCATTTTCAGCTACTTCCGAATTGTATTATTCGTTCGCGTAGCTGAGAAAGCATTGGCAGCCCTTCGTCAGGCTACCTATCAAAAGCTGTTACAGCTTCCCATGCGCTTTTTTAACAGCCGCAGAGTTGGAGAACTCAACTCCAGAATTTCCTCTGACATCACCCAATTACAGGAAACCTTTACCACCACTTTGGCCGAATTTATTCGCCAATTGGTTATCATCATCGGAGGTATCAGTCTGCTCATGTTCACTTCGGTGAAACTTACTTTTTTCATGTTGGCAGTGCTACCTGTTGTGGTGCTTGCCGCAGTGGCTTTTGGCCGATTCATCAGAAGGTATTCAAAGCAGGTACAGAATGAGGTGGCAGAATCCAACACCATAGTGGAAGAAACGCTGCAAGGAATTGCCAGCGTGAAAGCTTATGCCAACGAGTTTTTTGAGCTCCAACGGTATACCCAAAAGACTGAGCAAGTGGCCGAAACAGCCATCAAAGGGGGGCATTACCGAGCGGCTTTTGCCAGTTTTATTGTGCTTGGCCTTTTTGGTGCAGTGGTGGCGGTGATCTGGCGAGGAAGTATTCTCATTGGTCAAGGGCTGATGGATGCCGGTCAACTCTTCAGTTTTGTGCTCTATTCTAGTTTTATTGGGGGAAGTATTGGCGGAATGGCTGATGTATATGCCCGTATCCAACGAGCAGTAGGTGCCACCGAGGAACTGCTAGACATCTTTGATTTTGAAAGCGAAGCCATTGTGGTCAATGCCCCTGTTCCTTCGATGCCTCGCTTGCGTGGCGAGATTGCTTTCAATCACCTGCGTTTTAGTTACCCTAGTCGCGCAGAAGTGGAGGTTATTAAGGGGATTTCAGTATCTGTTGAGGCTGGTGAAACAGTGGCTTTGGTGGGCGCTAGTGGTTCGGGGAAAACTACTTTAACCAATTTGTTATTGGGCTTTTATCCTGTGGACGAAGGGAGCATTTTAATTGATGGCCGTCCGCTGGCAGATTATGATTTAAGTAGCTATCGCCAGCAACTGGCTTTGGTGCCCCAAGATGTTTTCTTGTTTGGAGGAAGTATTGCAGAAAACATCCGCTACGGCAAACCTGATGCAACCCATGAAGAAGTAGAAGCGGCTGCACGCAAGGCATTTGCCCATGATTTTATTCAAGCTTTCCCTGAGGGATATCAAACTTTGGTAGGCGAGCGAGGCATTCAATTGAGTGGCGGACAGAGGCAAAGGGTGGCCATTGCAAGGGCCCTGCTAAAGGATCCGGCCATCTTGTTGCTAGACGAAGCCACCAGCGCTTTAGACAGTGAATCAGAAGCAGAAGTGCAGAAGGCACTCGATGCACTCATGGTAGGCAGAACCTCTTTGGTAATCGCTCACCGCTTGAGTACAGTGAAACATGCAGACAAGATTTTGGTACTGGAGGGAGGCGAACTGCTAGAGGCAGGTGCACCGGCTGATTTGTTGCAGCGCGAAGACAGTCGCTATAAAGAACTTTTGCGATTGCAGCACTTGCCCAACTGACGGTTGTTGGATGAATTTAATCTGATTATTTGCGCAATCTGTATAGCGCTAGAAATGCTTTGTCGGCGTACTTGGTCGGCATGATAAACATCCCTATTCGTTTACTGGCTGAGGAAGATCGGCCCAGAGAAAAACTAGACCATCTCGGAAGAAGTGCCTTAACCGACGCTGAATTGTTGGCCATTTTAATTGGCAGTGGAACCAAGAATCGATCGGCCTTAGATGTGGCCCGAGAGCTGCTCCTGCGTTGTAATAACGACCTTCAAGCACTTGGTAAGTTTGAAAAGCGCGATTTCTGCCAGGTGGCTGGCATGGGGCCCGTGCGAGCCATCACTTTGATGGCAGCACTTGAACTCGGAAGAAGACGCGCCAAAGTGGTCCCAAAGGGAAGGCAAACCATATCCAGCTCTCAGTTGGCCTACGAACAATTTAAAGTAGAGCTGGCTGATTTGAACCACGAGGAGTTTTGGGTGCTTTGTCTTTCCTCAGGGAGTAACGTACTGGCTAAAAAGCGCATCAGCAGCGGGGGAATTGCGGGCACTGTGGCAGACATCCGTATGATTCTTCGTGCTGCCCTTGATACCAAAGCCACTGCTTTAATTGTGGCCCACAACCATCCAAGTGGTTCGTTAAAGCCCAGTGAGCCTGATATCCGCCTCACCCGAAAGCTCAAAGAAGCTGGTGAAATCATGGATATCAAACTGCTCGATCATTTGATTGTAAGCGATGTGGGTTATTATAGCTTCGCCGACCAAGGACTTGTATTTTAGTGCCTTCGCAAGCTTTCCTTTTACATGCTCAAGATCGTCAACCTCGTAGGCGCTCG
>CAZDPF010000041.1:0-15484 GCA_964507215.1 uncultured Chryseobacterium sp.
TATCTACCCCAATCCCACCAATGATCTGCTTTATGTGCAAGCACCACAAGGCAGTGCGCTTATGCTCATTGATATGAATGGCAAAGCCATTGTAAAGCGCAAAACCGAGGCTGTAGAAGAAACCTTCGATCTTACCGAGCTGGCCCAAGGGGTATACATCCTAGAGATCAGCATTGACGGGGCAATCTATCGCGAGCGCTTGGTGAAGAACTAGTAGCAAACCCTCTCCATGAAGTCAACCCCGTTCGAAAGAGCGGGGTTTTTTTCATGTACGAACATGCGCATTAATCTCTGATCAATCGAACAATAGCAGATTGATGAGCTGTGTTCAAGCGCAATACATACACTCCTTTGGGGTAGGCGCCCAAATTGAGTGCTCCGCGATGTTGAACAACGGTACCTTCCTCTAATGTGCGGCCATTGATATCCATCAGCGCCCATCGCCCGGAGGGTTCATCTGGGAGTTCGATCTGCACCTTTCCCGATGAAGGATTGGGCCTGACTGTATGATTTAACAGAAACTCATTAACTCCGGCCCCTCCAGAAATCGAAATATTGGATATGAATAGGTCGTTTCCTTTGCGGTTGATGGTCTCAAAAGCAAAAACCCATTGGCCATCAGGGCCACCAGGGAAGGGTGGGGTAATAGCTGGCAATGAGATATTAATAGCCTTAAAATCGTTGGTTCCAGGAATAAAATTTCCACCATATGAAGAGGTGGTATTTAAGCTGTCACCCCAAGCTTCGTACAGCAAATTCGAAAAGCTTGCGCCGCAGTCGGTACTCATCCACACCCTGAAGGTGTCATGTAGAAATGGCACAGGTCCTACAGGTCGGTAAGCTAAATGGAATGAAAGGAGCGCGTGATTGGCAGAAAACTGGAGTACTGGGGAAATGAGTCGATCTCGCTGATTTAGAGCAGGCGCATAATCGCTGAGTGCAACGCTTATGGCTCTTAGATTACCCAGTGGGGTACTCACGGGTAAACTGACGGTGTCCCATCCAAAGGATCCATCCGGGTTGTCAACGTACCACCCTGCGGTATCCACACCATATTGAGAAGGGTCAAAGAAAAAATCGTAGCCAGAACCCCAAAACGGAGAGTTTCCACCCCAACGCGGCAACTTGTGATATCGCCACAGCTTGCGGTTGTTCACCAAATCGTACTCCGTACTGTCTAGGCGAACCTCCAAAGACACTTCTTGTAGGCCATAACCCACCGCATAAGCTGCCAATGCAGCAAGGGTGTCGCTGCCTCCGGCAGTGGCCAACCCAGGAGTATTCACCGTTTGCCATCCGCTCTGCAGCACGCCATTCACTGAGATGCGATATTGAAGTTGCGAAATGCTTTGCAGCCCCTTATTGGTCACAATGGCATCCAACAAATAAGTAGAGTCACAGCCAAATTCAGGCAATCCAGGAGCACTCCAATCGGTTATGGCTAAATCCCACTGCACCGCATTCGGGTCTCGGGGGGTGTGCTGTGTGGCCAACCAATTGAAGGCCGCCTCTACATTAATCAACCCATTGCCATAAGTGTTGTCTTCCCCTAATGTTCCAAGATCTGTGGCGGTTTGATACAGCGCATTCATCAGCTCCGCCCCGCTGAGGTGGGGGAAGGCCTCTTTCAACAAGAGAAGGGCGCCGGAGACGTGCGGACTGCTCATGCTGGTTCCGGAAATGGTATTGAATCCGTCTTGACCCCAAGCTGAGCGCACATTTTCCCCAGGCGCCACCACTTCGGGGTGGATTTCCAAGTTGCCGCTTACCGGACATTGGGTAGGTCCGCGGGTAGAAAAAGCGCTGATAGGAGGAGGAAAGGCGATGTTGCCGTTGACGCTGCCTACAGAAAAGACGTTGACCAGATTGCTTTTAATGCGCTGAGGGGAGTTCAAATTAGTGTTGGCAGGCCCCGTATTTCCCCCAGAGAATACATTGGCTATACCCGCGGCCTCGATGGCATTCATCAACTGCACAATATAACCGCCGCAATGCACGGTGTCAGGCTCGTCTCGCCAACGCCAACTGTTGTTGATCACGGCAGGAACGTCTGAGGAAGTGGTAGTGTCTCCATCGGGATTGAGCGCCCATTGAAAGGCTTCCACCAGGTGCTGTATGCCGGGCAAGCCCGCGGCAGTGGAGGCATTGATCAAGTCGTTTGCCATCCAGTAGCTGCCAAATGCCACCCCAATGGTATCGCTGTTTCGCGGGTCAAGGCCGGCTACTGTGCCCAACACATGGGTGCCGTGATTGCTGTTGATGCCGCTGGGGTGACTACTAAAAGCACCCGACCAGGCTTGGTGCATGGGAAGATAATTGCCCAGAAAGCGATTGGCAAAGGCCGGATGGGTGCTCCACACCCCAGAGTCGTACACAAAAACCTTTTGGCCTCTTCCTGTATACCCCATCTGCCATAAGGCGGGCGCATGAATGGCCGCCAATCCGTTTTCAGTGCCTTGCACGCCCTGGCCACTTTGCGCTTTCTGACTGCCTTCTAAGTATTCATGGGGGATGAAGGTCTCGTTGGCCAGGTCGATGTACACCAAATCAGACCGCTCACGCAACTGCGCCACCAATTCAGGCGATGCTTTCACCAAAACCATGTTGATGAGGTAGTAAGAGCGGATGTCGCGAACTAAAGTGGCGGGAAAGGCCTGTAATTCACGTAGCAAGCGCTGCTGCGAGTGCTGGGCCTGTTGCATCAACAAGCGGTTTACCCTTCGGGGACGATCTGCTACGGGAACCCCTGACTGATCCCAAACCTGGGTGATTCTTTCCCAATCAAGGGCTTGATCCAATTGCAAGCGCAGCGGCAGCCAGTTGTCTGTTTCGTTTTGTAGTGCTTGGTGCAAGTCAGGAGAAATGGGCACCTGGGCCGAAAGATTTAGACCCAAAAACAGCAAAAAGTAGAGCGTCCAGCGCATGATAATGCTTTAATGTGAGGAAGATAGGACATTCTTCTTTCGTGAAAAACCCAAAACGATGTTACAACAGAGAAAAATATATTAGCCTTGTCGGTGTTAAAACATCAAAGACACAAAACCATGAGCAACTGGAACTTAGACAACGCCCATTCAGAGGTACAATTCAAAGTGCGCCACATGATGGTGAGCAATGTGAGCGGTTATTTCCGTGCATTCAGCGGCAGCATGCAGTCCGAGAAAGAAGACCTCAGCAATGCCAAATTCTCTTTTGAAGCACAAATTGATAGTATTGATACCCGCAACAGCGACCGCGACAACCATTTAAAAAGTGCCGACTTCTTTGATGCCGCCAATCATCCAGCGCTTAGCTTTCATTCGAACGCAGTGGAGGCCCGTGGAGACCAATGGATCATCAAAGGCGATTTAAGCATTCGGGGAACGCAACTGCCCGTGGAATTACAAGCTGAGTACAACGGACAGGCTGTTGACCCTTATGGTCAAACCAAGGCGGGTTTTGAAATCAGCGGTAAAATCAGTCGGAAAGCCTACGGCCTTACTTGGAACGCAGTGACCGAAGCAGGATCTGTGGTAGTGAGCGATGAAGTGAAGCTCTTGATTAACGCGCAGTTTATTAAAGCGTAACCTATTTTTTTTCAGCCCCTTGATTGGAGTAACTATTTAAAGATGGTGCTTCATCAAGGGGTATTCGTTTCATTGAATGTCACCCATTATCTTCGGCAAGTAGGTATTTCATTGGCGCCTATTGCCAATGCTCATCCCCATTTTACCCATGAAAACCGAAGACGAGCATTACATCTTGCATTGTATTGCGCTTTCAAAGAAAAGTGTGGCCTCAGGTGACGCACCCTTCGGAGCGGTCATAGTGAAAGACGGCGAAATCATAGGTGCATCAGAGAACAATGCCAGTCAAAAGATTTCTGATCACGCCGAGATTATGGCCATGCACCAAGCGCATCAGCACTTAGGAGTCTCCAACCTCCAAGGAGCTACATTGTATTCCAATTGTGAACCTTGTCCGATGTGCGCCTTTATGGCGCGAGAATACAAGCTGAGCCGTGTGGTGTACGCTGTGCCTTCACCTTTTATGGGCGGCCACAACAAATGGAATATCATGGAAGACCAAGATCTTCAACACTTTCCCCCTTATTTTGGCGCTGTTCCAGAGGTGATAGGGGGCGTTTTGGAGGAAGAGGGCCGAGCGGTTTTTATTGACTTCGGGATGTGGATGTTTGGTCAAGGCGCTATAGAGGAATGGAAGGACCGCATCGGCAACAAGGATTAAATGGAAGCGGTAAGGTTTCATTACCCCTTTAAACAAGCATACACAAACACGTTTTCAACCAAAAGACAATAGATGAATCTAGCCTTAAACAATCGCACGGCCTTGGTTTGTGGCAGCACCCAAGGAATAGGCTGGGCGGCCGCCCAAGAATTGGCCCAACTTGGAGCCAAAGTCATTCTATTGGCCCGAAATGAAGACAAACTCCAATCGCTTTGCGGCCTATTGTCAACAGATCATCAACAGCAGCACAGTTATCGGGTGGCCGATTTTACCATTCCCGGTCAAGCCCAAGCGGTGGTAGAAGCATTGGTGCAAGAAGAGCCTGTACACATTTTGGTCAATAATACTGGTGGACCGCCTCCGGGTCCGGCACATCTGGCCGATACCGCAGCCTTTCTTTCCGCCTTCCAGCTCCATTTGGTCAACAATCACCAATTGGTTCAGGCGGTATTGCCGAGCATGCGGGAAGCGGGTTTTGGTAGAATTGTGAACGTGATTTCCACTTCGGTGAAAATTCCACTCAAGGGATTGGGGGTTTCCAATACCATTCGCGGGGCGGTGGCCAGTTGGAGCAAGACCTTGGCCAATGAGCTTGGCGGTTTTGGCATCACAGTCAACAATGTGTTGCCCGGAGCTACCGAAACTGAGCGTTTGCGGCAAATAATTGTCAACAAGGCCCAGAAAACCGGTTACAGTGAGGAGGATGTGACCCGCGAAATGCTGTCAGAAATTCCGGCCGGCCGCTTTGGTCAACCGCAAGAATTGGGGGCCGCCATCGCCTTTTTGTGCAGTCCGGCAGCGGCCTATATCAATGGGGTAAGCTTGGCGGTAGATGGCGGAAGAACGGGTAGTCTGTAAGGTCAGAGGAAGTACAGCGCAAAAGAAGTTCCGCCAAACCCACAGAGGAAACCCAGCACAATCTCTGTATTGGTGTGGGCATTAAGGGCCAGGCGAGCGCTTCCCACGGCGCCACACATCAACAAGCCTGCAGCCTGGTAGATCAAGAGGTCAACGCCGTAGGCATCTGATATAAAAAAAACCAAGGCCAGTAAACCACCTACCCCAGCCATATGGGCACTTGCTTTGGTGTAGGGCAGAAGTACAGTGAGCATCCCAATAGACACGGCTGCGCCCATAATGTACCTCCCGGTTTCTTGCGGAATGGGAAAACTTCGGAGGTAGATGGAAGTAAACAGGTAGAAGAGAAAGCCAATGATGAAAGGCCATCGCCTAGCAGAAGCTTCTTCCATTTTTAAAGAAGGGATGAGGCCCATTTGCTGCAATAGCAAGCTGATGAATCCGGGCAACATATAGGTGCCTGTGAGCAGAAACAAGGTGGTATAGATCAACACCTCGCGCTCAACCGGAAAAGGGTGCAGTTGGAGCAGAAACCCAAATCCCATCAACGGCATGATCGCCGGGTGAAGGGCGTAGGAGACCAAGTTTGCCCAGCGCCGCATACTCAGATTTCTTTGCGCAACCTGGCCGTAGGAATGCCCAGTTGTTCACGGTATTTGGCTACCGTTCTTCGGGCAATGGGGTAGCCTTTGTCTTTGAGCAGAAGCGCCAGTTTCTCATCGGTAAGCGGCTTGCGCTTTTGTTCTTCGCCAATGAGCTCTTCCAAGATTTTTTTGATTTCCCTCGTGCTCACTTCTTCCCCTTGGTCATTGGTCATAGACTCAGAGAATAGCTCTTTCAACAGCATGGTTCCGTAAGGGGTTTGGGCGTATTTGTTGCTCGCCACCCTTGAGATGGTGCTAATGTCTAGGCTCGTCATCTCGGCAATGTCTTTCAAAATCATGGGCTTCAAATCGCGCTCGTCGCCACTCATGAAGTACGCATATTGCTTTTCAACAATGGCCCCAATGACCAGTAAAAGGGTTTGTTGCCGCTGTTTGATGGCATCTACAAACCAGCGCGCCGAGTCAATCTTTTGCTTCACAAAAAGCACGGCTTCTTTGTCTTTTCTGCTGTGCTCTTTTTGGGCCTTGTAGTGTTCTAACATTTCGCGATACTCCCTGCTGATGTTCAACTCAGGGGCATTGCGTGCATTCAATTGGTACTGAATTTCCCCGTCTCTTTCGAGTATGTAAAAATCAGGGGTGATGGCTTGTCCGATGGCTCGGGCACCTCCGCCTACGCTGTTACCGGGTTTGGGATTGAGGCGGGTGATTTCCTCCAAGACTCCTCTCAAAGTGTCTTCATCAATGCCCAGCTTATCCAGAATCTTGGTGTAGTGTTTTCGGGTGAAAGCATCAAAATGTTCTTCCAAAACTTCCAGCGCCAAATGCGTATAAATTCCTGGTCGTTTGTTCTGCAATTGCAAAATCAAGCACTCTTGCAGGTTCCGGGCGCCTACTCCGGCGGGTTCCAACTGCTGCAGCTCTTTGAGTACCTGCTCAAGCTTTTCTTCGGTGGTAAAAATGTTCTGGCTGAAGGCGAGGTCATCTAAGATGTCTACCAATTCACGGCGGATGTAACCATCATCATCAATACATCCAATGAGGTATTCTGCCAGTTCGCGTTCTTCCTCAGACAATCTGCGCATACTGAGCTGTTCCATCAGATAGCCATAGAACGATTGTCCGCCAGCTAAAGGCACCTCGCGTTCTTCGTCGTCGGAGCTGTAGTTATTGGCCTTTAAGCGGTAATCAGGAATCTCATCATCAGACAGGTAGTCGTCTACGTTGATGTCATCGGCTTCTATGCGTTCGCTGTCGTTGTCTTCCGCTTGTATCTCGTAGTTGTCGTCTTGATCGTTCTCGTTCTGGGGTTCTTCGAGGGCCGGATTGGTTTCGAGTTCTTCTTGAATGCGCTCTTCCAATGCCGCAGTGGGAAGCTGTATCAGTTTCATCAGCTGTATTTGCTGAGGACTGAGCTTCTGACTGAGCTTTTGGGTTAGGCGTTGTTTCAGCACGGTTTAGAATTCTGCGTTTCCGGGGGTTCGGGGGAAGGGAATGACGTCTCTGATATTGCTCATGCCGGTGACAAACTGCACCAAGCGCTCAAAGCCTAGGCCGAAACCGCTGTGTTTGCAGCTTCCAAAGCGGCGGGTGTCGAGGTACCACCACATGGATTCCTCTGGAATGTGGAATTTCTTCATCTTTTCCACCAGCACCTCCAAACGCTCCTCGCGCTGGCTTCCGCCAATAATTTCTCCAATGCCCGGGAAGAGCACATCCATGGCGCGAACTGTTTTTCCATCCTCGTTCATGCGCATGTAAAAAGCTTTGATATCTGCCGGATAGTCAAATAAGATGACCGGACATTCAAAATGCTTTTCCACCAAATAGCGCTCGTGTTCAGATTGCAAATCGGCTCCCCATTCTTCGATGAGGTATTTGAATTTCTTCTTTTTGTTGGGCTTCGAATTGCGGAGGATGTCGATGGCTTCTGTATAGCTCACCCGCTTGAAGGGATTGTCGAGTACGAAGCGCAGCTTTTCGCGCAGGGGCTGGGCCGAGCGTTGATCAGCAGGCTTGCTCTTTTCTTCATCGAGCAGACGGTTTTCTAAGAATTCGAGATCGTCAGCCCCTTTTTCCAAAGCGTAGCGAATCACGTAGCGAACGAACTCTTCGGCCAGATCCATATTGTCTTGCAGCTCGAAGAAAGCCATCTCCGGTTCTATCATCCAGAACTCCGCCAGATGTCGGGAAGTGTTGGAATTCTCTGCCCTGAAAGTGGGTCCGAAGGTGTAGACTTTGGAGAGCCCCATCGCAAAGAGCTCGCCTTCTAACTGTCCGCTCACAGTTAAGTTGGCTTCGCGCTCAAAAAAGTCTTGTTTAAAGTCAATGGCCCCCGCTTCGTTGCGCGGCAATTTTTCGAGGGGAAGCGTGGTTACCCTGAACATTTCTCCTGCGCCCTCGGCATCAGAAGCCGTGATGATCGGACTGGCCACATGGAAGAAGCCTTTCTCATGGAAAAACTGATGCACAGCAAATTGCAGCAGGTGGCGAAGGCGAAATACAGCGCCAAAGGTGTTGGTGCGCGGACGCAGGTGGGCGATTTCCCGAAGAAATTCCAAAGAGTGTTTCTTGGGTTGTAAAGGATACAAGGCCGCATCTGAATCGCCCAAAACCTCAAGCTCCCGAACGTGTAATTCCACAGCCTGACCCTTGGCAGGTGAAGAAAGCAAATCGCCCTTTACCCGCAGGCAGCTACCAGTGGTAATGCGCTTGAGCAATTGCTCATCATGATCAGCCGCTTCAATTACCGCCTGCAAAGTATTCAAGCAGCTTCCATCGCTGAGTTGAATAAACCGGTCGTTGCGAAAGGTGCGCACCCAAGCTTTCACTTCGATTTCGCTCCCAACCGGACTGTGCTGAAGGACCTCCGCTATGGCTGTATGTGTAATCATACTTGGTGAATGGTTCGAATAAATACAAAGGTGCAATTTTTGCTGTGCTGCGCCGCCACTTCAAAAAGCCAGAACATTCATTTTCTGTTGCAAGCGCTTCTAACGCACATCCTTCACATTATCAGCGCAATAAAAATTTAACAATGATTTGACGTTGGAACAATGGAAACCCGTTGCCCATTCGGAGTTTCCGCGTTTACCTTTGCGCCCCTTATGTCAATGGAAGATCCGGAAAAACAGCGTTTGTTGGAAAGCGCCATGCTGATGTTTCAGCGGTATGGCCTGAAGTCGGTCACCATGAGCGACATTGCCCGTGAGTTGGGCATCTCCAAGAAAACTGTGTACAAATACGTGGCCAACAAAGAGGAGCTGATCAACGGCTGCTGCGCGTTTTCGCTGGAAGATGTTCATCAAAAGTTGGCTTTTCTGCAAGAACATGCGGTAAATGCCATTGATGAGCTGTTTTATGTGGATGGCTTTATGCGCGAGAAGCTCGAGAAGCACCTCCACATCATGGAGTTTCAATTGGAGCGCCATTTCCCTGAGGCGCACAGACAACTCACCACCAAGCGCCAAGAATTGATCTTGGATTTTCAGCGGAAGAATCTCCGCCGAGGAATAGATGAAGAAATCTACCGCTCAGACATCGACATTGAAATTGTTGCCCAGCTATACTACAGCAAGATTCACAGCTTACTCACCCAATCTTCTCACAACCCGGTTATTCCCAACCTCAAAGAGTTGCTCGGACAGGCATTGGTTTACCATATCCACGGTATAGCCTCGCCCAAGGGTATCTCGTATTTGCATGAACGCATGAATGATTCAACGGCCCAATCATGAAGTATATCTCCAGCTTATTACTGCTCGTCATAGGCCTACAGATGAGCGCGCAAAGAAGCATGAGCCTGCAAGAAGCCCAGGCCTATGCCATGCGCAATAGCTACTTGGTAAAAACAAGTAGGCTAGAAGTAGAAAAAGCCCAAAAACAACTGTGGGAAATCACCGCCATTGGCCTGCCGCAGGTGAACGGACAACTCGACTATCAATACAGTCCGCAACTTCCGCAGCAGCCCATTCCGGCAGAGTTCTTCGGGGGTGAACCCGGCACCTTTCAAACGGTGGCTTTTGGGGTGGCCAACTCTGCCATTGCGAGCTTACAGCTCAATCAGCTCTTGTTTGATGGCACCTATCTGTTGGCGCGTCAAGGCTCTGTATTGCTGAAGGAAATCCGCAAAGACGAACTGGAAAAGAGCCAAGTGGAAATTCGCGACCAAGTGGCCCGTGCTTACTACAATGTGAAACTGGCTGATGAGGCTGGGAATATTCTCGAAGACAACCTGCAAAGCTTGTCGCAAAACCTCACCGAAATACGCGCTTTGTACAATGCGGGGTTTGTGGAAGAACAAGATGCCGACCAGTTGGAGTACTTGGTCAACGGACTGTCTTTGGAGCTTGAAAACACCCGTCGTTCCAGAGCGGTGGCTGAGAAATTCTTCAAATTCACCATCGGAATGCCGCTTGACTCAAGTGTGCAACTCAACCAAGGCTTAGAGGAGCTCTATGTGCAGAACGTAGACGGTCAGTTGGTGGCTGCCCAAGCATTTAATGTGGAGAACAACATTGACTATCAGCTCATCACCAATCAAGAGGTGGGCGCCCAGCTGCAACTCAAACGCCAAAAGTGGGAATATGCCCCCAAGGTCAATGGCTTCTTAAGTCATAGCCAGAGCAACTACAACGACGACAACTTCAACGTCTTCGATTACAACTCTTACTGGATTCCGGCTACCGTGATGGGCTTTAGCGTAAGTCTTCCCATTTTCTCTTCATGGCAAAGACCCATGCGGGTGCAGCAGGCCCAGATTGAGCTTGATGAGGTACGCATTGCCAAGGAACAAGCCCGGGAATCTCTCTTCCTGGAATATGAACAGGCCAAAAGCGACTTTCTCTACGCTACCGATCGGCTGAAGAATGAGATGCGCAACCGTGAAATCACCAAGAGTATCAGAGACAAAACCTTGGTGAAATACCGCGAAGGCGTGGCCTCCAGCCTAGACGTTACCCAAACTCAAAACCAATATCTCGGCACTGAACGCGATTTTCTCTCTGCCGTGTTGAACCTCTTGAATGCCAAATCTCGCCTAGATAAAGTGCTGGGCAACTACAATAACCTCTGACCATGAAACGCATCGTACTTACCCTTTCTTCAATTGCTTTATTGGCCACCGCCTGTAAAGAGCCAAAGTCAGATCTCGATCAACTGTCGGAATATCGGCAGGAGCGAGACTCCCTCGTTACCCTCAAAGATGAGATCAACAGCCGCCTGATTGTGCTGGATGAGGAAATCAACAAACTCGACACCACCAAGCGCCTTACGTTGATTACTGCGCTGCCCGTGAGCAAAGACACCTTTGAGCATTTCTTCACCGTTCTTGCCGAAGTAAATGCCGCGCGCAACGTACTCATCTATCCTGAAGCCCAAGGCGTCATAGAGTCGATCTTGGTAAAAGAAGGCCAATCTGTGCGCAAAGGCGATTTGCTCATTGCCATTGATGCCGACATTCTTCGCAACAACATTGTAGAGGTAGAAAGTCAATTGGAGTTGGCCACCACCATCTACAACAAGCGACAGACACTGTGGGACCAAAACATTGGTTCAGAAGTAGAGTATCTGCAGGCCAAGAACAATAAAGAAAGTTTAGAGGCCCGCTTGAAAGCCCTGAAAGCCCAGTACGAACTGAGTCAAGTGCGTGCGCCTTTTGATGGCTATGTAGACGACCTTCCCGCCAAACAGGGCGAAATGGCCAGTCCTGCCATGCCTTTGCTTCGCTTGATTGCTTTGGATGAGGTGTACCTCAAAGGCGATGTGTCTGAGCGCTACTTGAAGCAAGTGAAAGCCGGAACCTATGTAGATGTAGCCTTCGAAAGTGTTGGGGTTCGTCTTCCGGCCACCATCAGCCAAGTGGGCAACTACATCAAACCAGAGAACAGAACCTTCCAGATTCGCATCGACCTTCCCAATGAGAAAGGCTTGCTCAAGCCCAATTTGTTGGCCAGCGTTTACATCCGCGACTACAAGAGTGATGAGGCCACCGTACTTCCCAACCGGGTCATTCAACAAAGTCCTGACGGCCGCAGCTTCGTCTATCTGTTTGAAGAAGGCGACAAGAAAGGCAAGGGCGTTATTGTGCGTCGCTACATTGAAACGGGCATGAGCTATAACGAGCTCACCGAAGTACGCAGTGGCCTGAAAGGCGGAGAGCAAGTAGTAGACAAGGGCGCCCGCAGTGTGAAAGAAGGACAACGTGTTGAACGCAGCGCTTAAACAAGCCTGAACCTTTAAAGTCATGGAATTAACACCAGATAAAGCGCACGATAAGGAATTTAGGCTGTCGAGCTGGGCCGTAGGCAACCGCACCACGGTCTTCGTCATCCTCTTTCTCATTCTACTGGCAGGGGTATACTCCTACCGCAGCATGCCGGCCGAAGCCTTTCCGGAAATTGTAACCCCTGAGATCTATGTGGGCACGCCCTATCCGGGCAACAGTCCGCTCGATATTGAAAAGCTCATCACCCGTCCGTTGGAGAAAGAAATCAACGGCATCAGCGGCATAGACGAGATCAACTCTACCAGCGTGCAAGGTTACAGCACCATACAGGTGAAGTTCAACTTTGATGTAAGTCCGGACGAGGCCTTGCGCAAAGTGAAAGACAAGGTGGATGTGGCCAAGAGCGATCCCGACTTTCCATCAGATTTGCCCGCAGATCCCAATGTGTTTGAGCTCAATTTCGCTGAATTGGTGCCCATCCTCAACATCAACCTCTCGGGCGATTTTACCCCTGATCAGTTGAAAGAGTATGCAGAATACCTCGAAGATGAGATTGAAGCGCTACCGGAGATTTCCAAAGTAGACATCCGCGGGGTAGACGTCAAGGAAGTGCGCATACAGCTGGACATGCAGCGCTTGCAAGCCCTTGAACTGAGCTTTGATGATGTGGCCAATGCTTTGCGACAGGAGAACGTGTCTATTTCAGGAGGCGACCTTTTGGTAGATGGCTATCGCCGCAACGTGCGCATCAATGGCGAGTACAGCAATATGGAGCAGATCGAAAACACCATCGTCAAGAATGAGAATGCCGATGTAGTGTATTTGAAAGACATCGCCACCGTGAGCTTTACCGAGGTAGAAAAGGAAAGCTTTGCCAGAGAGTATACCCAGCCGGTGGTGATGTTGGATGTGATCAAGCGCGCCGGAGAGAACCTCATTATTGTAAGCGACAAAATCAACACCATACTCGAGACCGCGAAAGCCGAGCGCTTCCCTTCTAACCTCGAGATTTCGGTGACCAACGACCAAAGCGATCAAACCCGCAACCAGGTAGCTGAGCTGGAAAACAGCATCATCTTCGGGGTACTGTTGGTGGTATTGGTGCTGATGTTCTTCCTCGGACTGCGCAATGCCTTGTTTGTAGGCATCGCCATCCCCATGAGTATGCTGTTGAGCTTTATGATTTTGAATGCCATGGGCATTACCCTCAACACCATGGTGCTCTTTTCATTGGTATTGGCTTTGGGGATGTTGGTAGACAACGGCATTGTAACGGTAGAGAATATGCACCGATTGATGTCGGAAGGCCTAGATCCCGTGCGCGCTGCTCGTCGAGGAGCTGGCGAGGTGGCCCTGGCCATTATTGCCTCTACCGCTACCACCGTAGCCGCTTTTATTCCCTTGGCTTTTTGGCCCGGCATCTTTGGAGAGTTTATGAAGTATCTCCCCATGACGCTTATCATCGTATTGAGTTCATCTCTCTTCGTGGCCCTGGTGATCAACCCCGTGCTGGCCGCTGTATACATGAAGGTGGTAGAAGACGTGCCCAATATGCGCAAGCTGCACCGCAATGCCGCCATCTTCTTTGGGGTGGGCATAGTGTGGATTATGGTTGCGCTTCAACAGGCGCCCGCTTTGGTATGGGTAGGAAGTTTCTCCGCAGTAATTGGGGTGGGCATTTTGGTGAACCACTATTTCTTGAACAAAGCGGTGGACTGGTTCCAAAACCGATTTATTCCGGTGCTTGAACGCTACTACTCGCGCACCTTATTGGTAGCCCTGCGCGGAAGAAATCCCTACTTCGTATTTACAGGGGCCGTTCTGGTGTTGATTCTGAGCTTTGTTTTGGTGGGCGTATTCCCCCCCAAAACCCTCTTCTTCCCAGAGAACCAGCCCAACTTGGCGAACGTGTACATTGAATTGCCCATTGGCACAGATATTCAAGCCACCAATGCCATTACCGAGGAGATTGAACAGGTGGTGCTGAAGACCATTGAAAAGTACGCAGATCCAGAAGCCAATACTGGAACGGGCAACTATATGGTGAAGTCGGTGATTGCCCAAGTGGGTGAAGGCACCAGCGATCCTAACCAAGGTCCGAGCATGGCCCAAACGCCGCACAAAGCCAAGATTGCCGTGAGCTTTGTGGAGTTCAAATACCGCCGAGGCGTGGAGAGCCAGCAGGTGCTGAACGAAATCAGGGAAAGCATTAGCGACTATCCCGGCGTGCAGATTTCGGTGGCCAAAGACGAAGCGGGTCCGCCAGCAGGCGCTCCCATCAACATAGAAGTTACCGGAGACGATTACGACCTCTTGTTGGCCGAGGCAGACAACATTCGGAACTATATCAATGAAGCCGGCATAGGCGGTATTGAAGAGCTGAAGCTGGATGTAGAGCAAGGCAAGCCTGAGATGCCCATTGAAATTGATCGGGCCAAGGCGCGAAGACTGGGCGTTTCTACCTATGCCATTGGCGATGCCTTGCGCACCGCACTCTTCGGCAGAGAGGTAAGCACCTACAAAGAAGGCGAAGACGATTATCCCATCAACATCCGCCTCAACGATGCGCAGCGCTACAACAGCGAAACCTTGTTGAACCAGCGGATCACCTTTAGAGACCAGGCCACAGGCCGCATCAAGCAGGTGCCTATTTCAGCCGTGGCCACTGCCAGCAAGTCTTCTACCTTCAGCTCGGTGAAGCGCACCGATCTAGACCGTGTGATTACCATCAGTTCGAACGTATTAGACGGCTACAATCCAACAGAAACGGTGGACGCTATTAAAAAGCGCATGGCTGATTACAAGCCCGCTTCGGCTGTGAGCATCAGCTATACCGGACAGCAAGAAGAGCAGGCTGAGCAGATGGCCTTTTTGAGTTCGGCCTTGTTGATTGCCGTGTTCTTAATCTTCTTGATCATGGTGATGCAGTTCAACTCATCGGTAACGCCTTTTGTGATTATGACGGCTGTTGTGCTCAGCTTGATGGGCGTGTTCTTGGGCTTGGTGATATTCCGGATGGAGTTTGTGATTATGATGACCATGATTGGCATTATCTCCTTGGCCGGTATTGTGGTGAACAACGCCATTGTATTGATTGACTATACCAATCTGCTGTTTGAGCGCCGCAAGAAAGGCTTGGAGCTGAAGGAAGGCGAGAACCTGAATGAGCATGATGTGTATATGTGCATTGCCGAGTCGGGCAAAACGCGTTTGCGTCCTGTACTGCTCACGGCCATTACCACGGTGCTTGGTTTGGTGCCATTGGCCATTGGCTTGAACATAGACTTCGGTTCTTTGCTGAATACCGGTGATCCACAGATTTATGTGGGAGGTGACAATGTGATTTTCTGGGGCCCGATGAGCTGGACCATCATCTTTGGATTGACGGTGGCGACTTTCTTAACGCTGGTGGTTACGCCTGTGATGTATTTGATGGTGAACCGACTGAAGATTGCCTTGGGAAGGCCGGTGGTGAAGTAATAATACCTAGCCTACGCATATTGGCTTTGATCAAGCCGCATGACTGTTGTTGTGCGGCTTTTTTATTGGGAAGGTTCACCGTGGTCAA
>CAZDPF010000042.1:0-4119 GCA_964507215.1 uncultured Chryseobacterium sp.
TGTAGGGCAGATAGAAAGTAGTGAAGCCAGTAGGAATAGAAGCGCTGGTGTCTGATGAAGAAACACATTGCTCCGAAATATTCACCGCGTAGGCAGTTTCAGGAGTCAGGTTGGTCAAAGTTGCGCTTGTATCAGTAACGGTTATCATCATTCCTGAACCAGGTGTGAAGCCAGTAGGGCCGTACTCAACATACCAAGTAGTTGCAGCTGGATCATTCGCGCTCCACTGAATAGAAGCGGTGGTAGCGGTTACATCACTAGCACTAGCGTTAGAAGGAGCACCACAAGCGGGTGGGCCCACCACATTCACACTGTAGTCTTCGTAGCTACCATAAGAGCCGGTATAGCAAGGTATAGGAGGACCAATATCCTGACTACCAATACGCATCCTGTGCATGCCGAGCGGCGCGCCAGCAGGTACGGTAAAGCTGGCCGCCAAGGTGGTAGGGTTGGCAGAAGCTGACACCCCAACGTATACTTCTTCACCTGCATCATTAAAATCATAATCGTCATTCCAGTCGATCCAGATTTTAGTGTCATAGGTGTAACCCGTAGCAAAAGTGATGTTCACAGTGGCCAGCGCAGTCTGTGCAATATCAGTAGAGAGATTACTGTAATCTCCGTAGTTACCGGGCTCAGCACCTGTAGCATTGTTGATGCTTCCAAAGGCTACATTCACAATTCCTTGGTTGTCTACAGAAGAAGGATTGGGTGAGCAGTAAAACAGATCTACATTGGCCGTAACCCAGTTGCTGGTAGCGCTGCCACAATTCGCACGGACGTAGAAAGTATATGATGAGTCTTGCATCAGACCAGAAGCAGAATACATGGCAGAAGTCACCGTAGTTCCACTGGTTGGAACGGGATCCCCGGCTGATACCAATGCTACTTCCCACTCGGTTTCAGATCCCCCAGCAGTCCAACTAAAATCAACTGAAGTAGGGGAGGTGAAAGCTTTTGTTACCGCCGTAGGTATGGCGCAAGCAGGCGGAGTACAGTTGGAAGTAAACGTGGTGAATACCTGACCTGCGCTGAAAGTGCTGCCGGATGCGCGGGTGAATACATCAATGCCAAATGGATCGGTAATGGTGAAGCCTACTTCATCAGAGTAGCTGCCTAAGCTGCTTACAAATACCTCTGTGTTTTGCAGATCGCATAAGGGTATAGAGACTACAACAGGTCCACTGCCTGATGTGAAGCTTGAGCCAACAGTGGCTACTACAACTCCTCCCTGGCGGAAACCAATCACATTGCCATTCCATCCATCGCCATAGCTGTCAGTCATCGAAATGGTGTAGTTACACTGACTGCTGGCGCTGCAAAGTGCAGTGGTAAAGCTGTAAGGACCAGCCCAAGCGCCACCGCAATCACCTTGTACATAAACATCATAAGTGGTAGCAGCAGCAAGGCCAGTAAGGGTGGTGGTGTCATTGCTGCTGGTGGCAGAAGTGCCTGAACCAAAAGTGTAACCCGCCGGACCGTATTCAATATTCCAGCCTGAAGCCGTTCCACCATTCCAATAGATATCAGCAGTTATATCGCCAATATTCAAACTACCAAAAGCATAAGGAGTTGGACAAGCTGGTGTTTCTTCAATGGTGACTAAATCGATAACATTCGGATAGCCCCAATTATTAATGCCTTCAAATGCGATCTGATAGGTGGCTGAAGGCGATGGCAGATTGATTAATTCAAAAGTCCATGCTGCAACATCAGCGGTGTAGTGGGCCAGCTGAATCCAAGGGTCGGCACTAGAAGTGCGATAGTAAACTTTGGTTTCATTCTGATCGCCAAACCAATTCTGCTGGGCATAGTAGAAACTCATCCGTGGAGCAACCATTCCGCTCAAATCCATAACTGGACTTACCAGTTTGGTTATCGGGGAGTTTGAACCACTTTGAGAAACAAACCGTGCGTTGCTGGTTCCGCTGTAGGCAGTACTCACAGCACCTCCTCCGGCGCCTGTACCTAGCCCCCAGTTAGCAGTTCCAACAACATATTCATTGAACCAGCATCCTACAGTAGTGGAAGAAGCTTCAAAATCTTCTACAAATGGGAAGCTGCTTACTGCACCACAGGTGGTGGTAAAGCTTCCTTGAATACTGCTGTCTGAAGGGGTGCCATTACAGTCAGCAAAAAAGTAGAAGTCGTAGCTTGTGTTAGCCGACAAGCCAGAAAGTACAACGGTGGTATCTACACTGTTGGCGGTGCTACCCGTTCCAAGGGAAAAGCCAGCAAGGCCATATTCAACAATATAACCCGTTGCACTGCTCGCAGTGCCTGAGAAATACACCGTTGCTGTAGTTGAGCCTACAGATGTAGTTCCCACAGTACCGGTAATGTCACAGCTTGGCGTTCCGCCGGTAGCGGCTGCAACAGCGGCAGCGGCATTCACTCTACCATAGCCCAAGTCATTACAACGTGTTCCATTCGGGTACGCTGGGTCAGTAGCATAAGTATACGCACCTGCTTTATCACAAGTAGACTCCAAAATAGCGCGCGCTTGGGCCTCTGTTAGCGACGCATTGGCAGAAAGTACCAATGCCATTACGCCAGCTGCATTGGGCGTAGCAGATGATGTTCCATTGAAAGTAGCTGTGTAGTCTCCACTGCTATAGCCATCGGCCCCAGAGATGTCTGAAGCGTAGATTTTCACACCAGGAGCAGCTACATCCAAACCAGCGCCGAAGCATGAGCCCCACCAATATTCGCCATCACAAGAGCTGGGCGTTTTACGCTCGCCGCACATGCTCATGGCCGCAACAGAAATAACATCGGGCTGAGTAGCTGGATAGATAAGGCCAGTATTTGAATTACCAGCCGCAAACAATACTGGTGCACCCAGTCCGCCTCTGCCCAAAGTAACCGCATTGGTAATCGGACCATTGATCAATGAAGAAGAGCCTCCGCCCCCCCAGCTGTTGCTGAGCACGTCTGCACCGGCTGTTTGCCACGCCCAAGTAATGCACGTGCCAATGATGGAGTTGGAAGTAACCCAGTCTCCATCAATGTTGGAATAGGCAATTCGAACAGGAATGATTTTACTGCCATAGGCTACACCTGCAGTACCCAAGTTGTTGTTCCCTACAGCCGCCACAATTCCAGCACAGGCTGTTCCGTGGGCGTCGTCATTTTCAGCATCACCTGCTGTAATACCATGGCCATCATAACCAGCGAGCATATTCGCCAATAGATCAGGATGGTTGAGATCTACTCCTTCATCCAAGATGGCTACTTTAATAGAGGAAGAACCAGTGGTGGTGGTCCATGCGCTATAAACCTCCATGTCCTCACCTGCGGTACCATTGTATTGCAAAGAGCTGCCGGTATTATCCAAAGACCACTGATAGTTGAGATAGGTGTCATTGGTAGACAACTTCTTCATCAAGCGCAGCATATCGGGTTCAGCCCATTGATAGTTACTTATTGAATTCAATTGATTGGAGAACGCAATGGGATCGAGTTGGCTGTTTTTGTCAAGCGCCAATTCGTAGAGGTTCTCCATAAAACTCTCTTCCACCACTTGCATGCCCATGGCAGCTGCTTGCTGCTGTAAGCTCTGCAATTGAGAAGCTGAATGCAGTTGAACGAATACACGGTCAAGCGGAAATTCCCTTGTGCCATCGCCGAACACCAAGCCTCTCGCAGCATAGCGAATGTTCGCTTGCGCGTCAAACAATTGCTGAAGAGTAGCTTCTGGAACTCCAGGCGTCACTTTAATCAAACTGACCTCTGGAGAACGGAGATGTTCTACTCTTTGAACATAAGCGATACCATCTAAAATTTGATCTTTCGCAGCTTGGCTCAGCCCCTGATCGAAGCGAACGACCCACTCATTATCAGATAGTTGGTAGTTATTAACCTGATCTTTTGTGATCACCGATCGACCCGGTTGCGAATCATCGGCCAAAAGACCAGTTGCCGTAAAGAGCAGCGCCATCAACAGACGAACTCCTGTAGTAATCCAATTACGCATAGGTTTGGGTTAAAAAGTTGGACGTCCAATGTAAGGAATTTCATTTCATAGTTCACAGAAATTTAACACATGAAAAAGGCCCGCAAAATCTGCGGGCCTTTGTGGAATGGAAAAATACTTACCCTATTGGAAGAGCTCGTCTT
>CAZDPF010000042.1:4219-15009 GCA_964507215.1 uncultured Chryseobacterium sp.
TCTGCGGGCCTTTGTGGAATGGAAAAATACTTACCCTATTGGAAGAGCTCGTCTTTTACGGCTTGATCGAACAAGACGTTTTTCAATTCAAATTCTAAGCTCATTCCAGGTCCGAGAGGCACGGTGATTTTCTCTGGAAACATCAAACCTCCTTTTTCTACATAACCTAGATAATCTGTATTCTGGGCCATAGCACTTCCATCTGGGGCATCGGCCATTTCCTGACTGCGAAGTTTCAGTCCGGTTTCCACATCAAAGAATTCGGTAGAAACTTCTTCGCCCATGCGTACTTCCACCAGATATACCGGACGGCCGTTGACTTCACTCATTCCGGTGGCCTTCATGCTGGCCCCATTGGTGGTATAGTCCAATTCTGGCAGCCATTGCAAACTATTGGCTACTGCAACTTTCTGTTCTTCGGGAAGTGGAATGGTTTGTCCATTCTGCCGCATGCCTACTTCGGCGCCGTTGCGCGTCATTTCAATTTTACCCATTGGCCCCATGTCTTGCAGCAAGTAGGCCTTGTCTCTACCGGCGTACACTTCTTTAGACTTTAGAGTCATACCCTGAATTGTGCCTTCGCGCTCAATGGTGACGTTTTTAACGGCCAACAAGGCTTCTCTTCCGCCAATTGCCTTCAAGTAATCTTCAATAATGGTTTGTGCTGTAACACCTTCTGGAAGTTGAACCGGTGGATCGGTCACTCGACCTTCAAAATCATGGTAGGTCAACTCGCCAAAGGCTTTTAGTTTTCCAGCTATCTCAGAAGATTTGCCTACTACTGTAATGTAAAACGCTCCATTTTGTAGATACTTCTTGGCCACGCGTTGCACGTCTTCTTTGCTCACAGCATTCAGACGGATGAGGTAATTTTCATAGTGGTCTTCAGGCAATTGGTAACGGAGCGTGTTCAAAGCGAAACTGGCAATGGTGCCAGGCTGTTCCAAAGAGCGTCCGAAGCTTCCTTTCAATCCTTCTTTAGCGGCTTTGATCTCCTCATCGGTCACAGATTCTTTCACCATGCGGTCTATTTCGAAGAGCAATTCTGTAATGGCGCTGTCGGTTACCTCATTTCTGACCTCTGCAGAGGCTGAAAAACGACCCACATATTGATTGGCACTGAAGTTAGAGTAAGCACCATAGGTGAACCCTTTGTCTTCGCGAAGATTCTTGAACAAACGGCCTGTGCTTCCACCTCCCAGAATTTGATCCATCACCTGCATGGCCATTACATCTTCGGTTTCGGGTTTGATGTCTATCACATGAGAGACTTCAATGACGCTTTGTACAGAAGAAGGACGATCTACCATGTGCACCTCGTTTACGGAGATGGTCTTGGGAAATGCAGGAATAGATTCTGCCACAGGCTTGGCCTCCCAAGCTCCGAAGTACTTCATTACAAATTTTTTGTCGACATTATTCTTGATGTCTCCTACAATTGCGAGGTAAGTCTTGGAAGGGCTGAAGCGCTCTTGGTAAAGGGCGTTTAGATCGTCTAGGCTGATATTGGCCAAACTTTCAGAAGTCATGAACTGACCGTAGGGATGGTCTTTGCCATACAATACAGTTTGCATAAGGTTACCAGCGATGGCATCGGGGTCGTCTTTACTTGATTCGATGCCGCTTTCCGCTTGTTTAATCAGCTTGTCAAAAGCTTCTTGGGGGAAGGAAGGATTCAAAACCACATCGGCCAGCAAGGCCATCAACTCTTCTTTGTATTTCGAAAGTCCTGATGCAAAGGCGCTGGAAGAAGAAGCATTGAGATTAGCCCCCATAAAATCTACTTCTTCGTCTAGTTGTGATTTAGTACGCGTAAGCGTTCCTTCTGTAAGCATCTGCCCCATGAGGTCAGCCATGCCGGCTTTGTCGCCTTCATCTAGGGGGGTGCGGTTCATGATGAGCGAGTAAGTGACTCGTGGCAATTTGCTGTTGGTCACTACAATCACGGTGATGCCGTTCTTCAAGGTAAATGTTTCGGCTTCTCCGATTTCTAATTCACGTTCTTGGGCAGCTTGTGGCCGAACGCTTCGGTCGAGTTGGGCAATGGCACTAAACCCGATGAACAGGAAGGCCAGACTGAGAAAAATGCGTTTCATATTGTTTGTAGGTCTTGAATTGGGGTTCACAGATTGTCTTGCTCAGATTTGGGCAAATACTCCAACACCACCAGATTGTCTTTGGTGAGGTATTGCTGCGCCACGCGTTGCAAGTCTGCGGGGGTAAGCGCCCGATAGCGTTCAATTTCTGTGTTGATCAAATCGGCATCGCCATAGTACACATGGTAATTGGCTAAGCTCTCTGCAATTCCTGCCATTGTAGAGTTGCTACTAATGAAGCTACTCTCCAATTGATTTTGCAGTTTTTGAAACTCGCGCTCACCGATGGGCTCGTTTTTCAAGCGCTCAATTTCTTCCATAATGCTGCCTTCCATTTGCTCAAGAGTAACGCCCTGATTGGCAATAGCAAGGCTGATTAGAATACCAGCTTTTTCTAAGGTGAAAGGGAATGCGATCACCGCCACGGCACTTTGTTCTTCATCCACCATTCGCTTGTACAAACGGCTGCTTTCTCCTTGAGAGAGTACTTGCGCCAACATATCAATGGCATAGGCATCTGCTTCTGTTTGGCCAGGTGTGCGGTACCCCATGAAAAGGGCGGGCAATTGAATATTGTCAAAAACCTGCTTGCGCACCCCACCCTCTGCCAAGTCTGGAGTACCAAAGTTGGGTTGAACAACGTCTTTGCCACGAGGAATATCACCAAAATACTTGCTAACCATCGCCTTGGTGGCCTCAATATCTATATCCCCAGCAATAGAAAGCGTGGCATTGTTGGGTACGTAGAATTGCTTGTAAAAGGCGATGAATTCTTCCAATTGGGCCGCATTCAAATCTTCCATGCTGCCAATGGGCACCCATTCATAAGCAGTACCGGGAAAAGCTTCTTGGAACATTTCTGCTTGAAACGACATATAAGGTTGATTGTCAATTCGCAAGCGCTTTTCTTCTTTCACTACTTCGCGCTGGGTCTCTACCCCATCAATATTCACTTTGGCGTGGAGCATACGCTCAGACTCTAACCACAGTCCGAGCTCGAGCTTGTTGCTGGGCAGAATCTCATAATAAAAGGTGCGGTCTTGCGAAGTATTGGCGTTTACAGCCCCTCCATTCGATTTCACAATTTCCATGTACTCGCCACGGCCAATGTGCTCACTGCCTTCAAATAGCAAGTGCTCAAAGAAGTGAGCGAAGCCTGTTCTACCTGGAACTTCGTTTTTAGAGCCCACGTGATAGAGTACCGTTACGGCCACAATGGGAGTTGTATTGTCTTGATGTAGAATTACATGGAGTCCGTTGTCGAGATTAAACTCTTCAAACTCGATATTCTTCTGGGCATGGCCTACCGTGGCTACCAACAGCAGCACAAGCAGCAGAGAAAATTTTCTCATGGGCTGAATTTGAGGTTAAAAAAGGCACTGAAAAATCAGTACTTGCCAAATATACTCAGCGATTGCTCGCAACAATGGGAAAGTATTTGTTAAAGGATTGCCAAGGAACGACCTTTGGCCCTTATGATTCGTGCTAAAGTCTTTCGGTCAACCGGCAGTTGGTACAAGGTGCTTACCGAAACCGGTGAAGAGGTGCAGTGTCGCTTGGCTGGGCAATTTCGAATGAAAGGCATCAAAAACACCAATCCCATAGCGGTGGGTGATTGGGTGCATTTTGAATTGGGCAAAGACGGAAGTGGTTACATCCACCGCCTGGAAGCCCGCGAGAATTACATCATTCGCCGTTCGGTGAATCTGGCCAAACGCACCCATATCATTGCTGCCAATGTCGACCAAAGTTTATTGATCATTTCGCTGGTGCCGCCGCGAACTTTGCTGGGGTTCGTAGATCGATTTTTGGTGACAGCAGAGGCCTACAGCATTCCTTCGCTTATTGTGGTCAACAAACAAGATTTGCATACAGAGGAAGAGCAAGAAGAGCTTCAATATGTACGAACGGCCTACGAGGATGCTGGCTATGAGGTGTTGGTATGCAGCGCACAATCTGGTTTGGGCATCTCTACTTTAAAAGAGCGGCTCGCCCATAAAGTGAGCATGCTGAGTGGCAATTCTGGGGTGGGCAAAAGCAGCTTAATCAATGCTGTAGATCCCACACTCGATCTTCGCACCAAAGAAATCAGCAAAGCCTATCAGCTCGGGCAACATACTACCACCTTCGCTGAGCTGTTCCCGCTGCAGTTTGGCGGGCAAATCATAGATACTCCCGGAATTAAGAGTTTTGGTTTGATTGATATTGAGCGCGAAGAACTCGGCCATTTCTTCCCTGAGATATTCTCCCTTTCGGCATCTTGCAAATTTCATAATTGTGTGCACTTGGCCGAACCAGGTTGTGCAGTTCGCATGGCTTACGAAGACCAAAAACTGGCCCCGACACGCTATGAGAACTATTTGAAAATTTTGGAGGGCGATGAGGATGAATCAGTGTATCGTTAGCCTATGCGCGTAGTGGTGCAACGGGTGCGCTATGCCCGGGTGAGCGTAAATAAAAAGGTGGTGGGCGCCATTGATCATGGTCTGCTTTTGCTGATTGGAGTGGAGGATGCAGATTCTGAGGAAGATGTGCATTGGCTCAGCAAAAAGTTGATCGGTTTGCGAATTTTTAATGATGAGGATGGCAAGATGAATTGCAGCATTCAGCAAATCAATGGCCAGCTGCTTTGCGTATCGCAGTTTACGCTTCACGCCAGTACCAAGAAGGGCAACCGACCGAGTTTTATTCGCGCGGCACAACCTGCCCAAGCCGAGTTTTTATACGGCTTGCTGATCAAGCAATTGCGGGAAGCAGGTCTGTCTGTAGAAACGGGCATCTTTGGTGCCGATATGCAAGTGGAACTACTCAATGATGGTCCGGTGACCATTTGGATGGATAGTCAAAATAAAGAGTGATATGAGCGACCAACAACGGCCTTTACAGTCTCTTCAGGCAGAGGTGGATGAATGGATTCAGCAACATGGAGTGCGCTATTTCAACGAGCTTACCAATATGGCCCAGTTGACCGAGGAGGTAGGCGAAGTGGCCCGAATTATTGCCCGCCGCTACGGTGAACAAAGCGAAAAGGAGTCTGACAAAAACAAGGATCTAGGCGAAGAGCTCGCCGATGTGCTCTTTGTACTGCTCTGCTTGGCCAACCAAACGGATACCAACCTACAATCCGCCTTCGATAGGCGCATGGATGCCAAGCGCCAGCGCGATCACGATCGGCATCACAACAACCCCAAACTCAGAAGCTGAAAGGCTAGAGGCTGTATTGCACGCCCAAACGCGTCCATATTCCCGGCTGAATCACATTGGCCCGATCAACATAAGATTGATCCAAGAGGTTATTCACATCTACAAAAAGTCGCCAATGTTGTGCTTTCTTCCATTCTAGTCGGAGGTCAAGCAGGTGAACATCGGCAAATTCTCGAAGCTGCCCATTGCTGGCATCAGTGTATTCTCCTACCCGGTCTTGCCAAGAATAACGTGCGGTGAGGAAGAGGGAAGCCGGCAATTTCCATTGGCCAAACAATCCCATTTTCCAACGCAAATAATCAAGGGCATAAAGCGATTCAAAGTCGTTGGGACGCTCATCAGCCACCATATAAGTGGCTTCTAGTCCGTACTGAAGCCAACTCCAAGCAGTGTTCTCACGGTTGTTATTGCGCCATCGGTATTGGCCTTCTATGCCGTTGAGGTTAAGGGTGGTGATATTGGCGGCTTGAAGGGTTTGGGTGCTGTCATTAGGATCAATAATCCAATCGATCAAGTTTTGGCCCTCGCGCCGAAACAGACTAACGCTCCATTCTGCTTTCGAGTCGGCGCGCTGAAAGTGCACCCCCATTTCGTAGTTCAAACTGTACTCGGGTTGCAAATTGATGCTCCCCACTGCGCCTCCGAGATTGTAGTAAAGATCAGTATAAGTGGGCAAGCGAAAGGCGCGATTCCAACCCAGATGGGCCTTCCAAGTGCCTTTTTCACGCGACCAACTTTGGTGATAATTGATGGCAGGCATCCAGTCATCGCCAAAGGCTGTGTTGTGATTGTACCGAAGGGCCAGTTGAAGTGCTCCAAATTGATCCCATTCAAAGGTGTGTCTTCCAAAAAGGCCAAGGTTTCTGCGGTCGGCTGAGCGGGTATATTCTCCGCGTTCACTGCCCCAAACGGCTTGTGAATCGTCCATGGGGTCGCCCAAGGCATTGCTCAAAATCCCTTCAAATCGAAAATCCAATCCGGCTTCCGTTCGTCCCAAGCAGTTGTTCATCGCGGCCAATGCATCTCCTCCCCAAACATCGGTTCGGTGATAATTGTGCCCAGCATACCAAGCCGGAACGGTATCATTGCCATTGATGAATCGACCATTCGCATAGGTGTAAGGGCCACCTGTTTCGCGAAAGAGCTCAAAGCGATCCCAGTGCCTTCGGGCAAAAAGTCTTGCTGCGTAATGAATGTTCCACCCAATCGGACTTTTCAGTTGCACTCCGGCGAAAGCCGTGCGCGTGGCTTCAAATTGCAAGGGGTAACGAGAAGAGTAGAAACTCTGTGCTCCATAGTCTTTGCTATTGAAGCCGGCTTCCAATCGAAGGTGATGGCTGCCCCATTTGCTGGTGAAGTGATCGCTTTGCAGATGTACACTGTACTGTTCAAAGTCGGTATTGGCTATGTAGCCATCAGCACCGCTGTACTGCATATTCACCGCAAGTCCGTGGCGCTCACTTGAAACGCTGCTGCCCAAGCGGAGCATCCGATAGCCAAAGGCGCCGCCTTGCATTTCAGCTTCCAAAGGTTTTCCGCCAATACTTTGTTTGGTGATGAGGTTGATGGCTCCTGCAAAAGCATAGGGTCCGTAACGCACAGAGGCACCTCCATAGAGAATTTCTACGGCTTCAATTTGATCGAGATTGACCGGAAGATTCATATTGTGATGCCCCGTTTGCGGATCGTTGAGTGGATGGCCGTTGAGCATCACCAACACCTGGTCAAAGGTGCTGCCTCTGAGACTCAGGTCAGATTGCACATCCATCATACCGCGCTGCCTGACATCCAAGCTCATGCTGTACTCCAACAGCTCGTTGATGGATTGAACCGGAAGGCTTTGAATTTCTTTGCGCTCTAGTCTAATGAGGCTTTGGCCTTTCCGGTCTTCGGTCAGATGACGGGCAGCAAAAACATCTACTGGTCTGAGTATGGAAATCAGCACAGAGTCTATTACTTCTTGTCCTTTCAAGGAAAGGCTGACCATCAAGCAAAAACTGCAGCAGAGGAAGAAGATGTTTTTCATAGGGGGCAAAAAAAAGGACATCCGGTCGGGGATGTCCTGTTCAATATCAGTTGTTGAGGTTTAATTCACCAGAACGATGGCTTTATTGCCGCTGACCTCCACCACACCACGCTGAATGTCTAGTTTCAAAACGCTTCCTTCAGAACGCAATTGTGCAGGGGTGTTTTCTTTTCTTTCAAAGGCTTTCACCAAGTCGATCTTGATAACGCCTTCGCCCAAGGTGGCAATAATAGGCGCGTGTTGATCGAGGATTTGGAAGAGGCCGTCTTTGCCCGGAAGCTGAATGGCTTTCACTTCGCCTTCGAAGAGTTTGTTTTCAGGGGTGATGATCTCTACCGTCATGACGATTAAGCTTCAGCGGCGGCTTCGGCCAGCATTTTCTCACCGGCTTCCATCACTTCTTCAATGGTTCCCTTCAAGTTGAAAGCGGCTTCTGGGTAGCGGTCAACATCTCCATCGAGAATCATATTGAAGCCCTTGATGGTGTCTTGAATGTCTACCAATACTCCTTTCAAGCCAGTGAACTGCTCGGCTACGTGGAATGGCTGCGACAAGAAGCGCTGTACGCGACGTGCGCGGTGTACCACCAATTTGTCTTCTTCGCTCAATTCATCCATACCCAAGATGGCGATGATGTCTTGCAGTTCCTTGTACCGCTGCAAGGTTTCTTTTACGCGTTGGGCTGTGTTATAGTGCTCATCACCCACAATTTCAGGGGTGAGGATACGGCTGGTTGAATCCAATGGGTCTACTGCAGGATAAATACCCAGAGACGCAATCTTACGGCTCAATACCGTAGTGGCATCCAAGTGAGCGAAAGTGGTAGCAGGAGCAGGGTCAGTCAAGTCATCCGCAGGAACATAAACCGCCTGTACGGAGGTGATTGATCCATTGCGGGTAGAGGTGATTCGCTCTTGCATGGCGCCCATTTCGGTGGCCAATGTAGGCTGGTATCCTACCGCTGAAGGCATCCGACCTAAGAGGGCTGATACTTCAGAACCGGCTTGGGTAAAGCGGAAGATATTGTCAATGAAGAAGAGGATGTCACGGCCAGCGCCTTCGCCATCTCCATCGCGGAAATATTCTGCGAGCGTCAAACCAGAAAGGGCTACACGGGCACGGGCTCCGGGAGGCTCGTTCATCTGACCGAAAACGAAGGTAGCCTTAGACTCCTTCATTTCTTCCATATTCACCTTGCTGAGATCCCAGCCGCCTTGTTCCAGGCTTTCGATGAATTCTTTGCCATACTTGATGATGCCAGATTCGATCATCTCGCGAAGCAGGTCATTCCCTTCACGGGTACGTTCTCCAACACCAGCAAAAACCGAAAGACCACCGTGGCCTTTTGCAATATTGTTGATGAGTTCTTGAATCAATACGGTTTTGCCTACACCGGCACCTCCGAAGAGACCAATTTTACCTCCTTTGGCATAGGGCTCGATCAGGTCGATTACCTTGATCCCAGTGAAGAGCACTTCTGTTGAAGTGGAAAGATCTTCAAACTTGGGAGCTTCGCGGTGGATGGGCAGACCGTTTTTGTTGTCTACCTCTGGCAAACCGTCAATGGCGCCTCCAACTACGTTGAATACACGTCCGTTGATGGCTTCCCCGATGGGCATGCGGATGGCATCGCCCATGGCGATTACCTCTTGGCCGCGGGTAAACCCGTCTGTAGAGTCCATTGCGATGGCACGAACAGTGTCTTCACCAATGTGTTGTTGCACCTCCAGCACCACTTTCTGTCCATTCGAACGAGTGACTTCGAGGGCTTCATAGATTTTGGGGAGTGCGTTTTCGGTGGTGTCGAAACTTACGTCGACCACCGGGCCGATGATCTGGGCGATTTTGCCCTTTACCTGTGCCATCCGGAACTAGCTTTTGTTTAGCAGGGTAGGTTCTGCATCTACCGATGCGAATTCGGCTGCAAAAGTAGGAAATCAATCGGCAGGAAAAACCCGAAATTCTGCTTCTTGAAAAATAGGGCGTTGTGCGCCCTGGAAAGCCACTAGAATACCTGCTCCAGGGTGTGAATCAAGAGGTCTTTGTCAAGGGGCTTGGTCAAGTAAGCCTTGCATCCGGCGGCAAAGCTTCGGTCTCTTTCTTCTGGCATGACAAAGGCACTTTGGATAATCACCAAAGCCTTGGGATCGATCTTCATCAACTCACGAGTGGCCTTGATTCCATCCATCAAGGGCATCCGTATGTCCATCAGCACGGCATCAATGCGCGGGGTTTTGCGGTAGATTTCCAGCGCTTCCTCTCCATTACGTGCACAAAGTAGCTGGGCGCCGCAAGGTTCAAGCGCTTTCAGGAGGTAATGCAAGATGTTGGGTTCATCATCTACCAGCAGAACGGTCTTGCCGGCCAATGGGGCATGAAGAGGTTTGGAATGTAGTCGCTTCTCTTTGGCCAATTCTTGTTGATGGAAGGCGGGAATAAGTGGAAGGGAAATTCTGAAAATGCTGCCTTTGTTCACCTCTGATTCTACCGAAATACTACCGCCTAATTGTTCAAGCAATCCTTTGCAAATGGCCAGCCCTAACCCTTGTCCGCCGTACTTCACCCGCGAACGGTACTCCACTTGGTTAAAGCGTTCAAAAATGCTGTCGAAATGCTCTTGGGGGATGCCAATTCCTTGATCATGCACGCTGAAGTGCACTTTGTCATCTCTCAAGAAACAATGCAATTGAATGCTGCCTTGGTGACTGTATTTCATGGCATTGCGGATCACCGAACTTCCAAACCCACTCTTTTCTGGAGGATGTACCTCCGGACCACCCCGCTCGTTCCATTGGAGATACAGTCCATCTGGCTTCAGCTCCCAAGCAATTTCAATGCTTCCGCTGGGTACGGAAAGTGCACCATATTTGGTGGCATTGGTCATGAGCTCGTGAAAGACCAAAACCAAGATGGGCGTTACTTGTGTTGGTAGTTGTATGGCTTCGCCTTTCCAACGTACCTGCTTGTCAAAAGGAGACAGTTCTGTTTCGAGTATGTCGGAAAGCGCAAACCTTTATATGTACGCAGTTCGGGAGCAACGGCTTCGGCCATTACTTCTCCAGACTCATCGGCCAAAAAGCGATAAGCCATCAATTGGTCAAATGCGGTGATGTGCTGAACACTTTGCACACCCAGGTCTAAAATCTCCTGTATGCTGGCGGCGCATTGAACCTTGTTGAGCACCCAGCGTACATCGACGGCCCGCTGTCTGGAGAAAGCCTCGCCACTTTGCGGCCATATTTCAAGTACCACATAGGCGCCGCTTCTATACAACGAAACCTCCATGGTATACCCGCCATATTCGTATTGCAAGGCGTGCTCGCGTTGTTGCAAGGCCGATCGGTGACTGGCAATATTGGCGATCTCATGGTAACCGCTAGCGCCAAAAAGTGCGCTCAGATGCTGCTCAAAAATCTCCGATAGCGTATAGGGGAAGAAGTCAGCAATGTTCTCTGAAGCATAAC
>CAZDPF010000043.1:0-14522 GCA_964507215.1 uncultured Chryseobacterium sp.
CAGCGCGTGGTCCGCTCATTATTGAAGTCAACTCTTCTCCGGGCTTAAGGGGGGGAGAATCTGCATCAGGAGTAGATGTGGCGGCGGAAATTATCAAGTACATTGAGAAGAACATAGACAAGCCCCGCAGTAAAAAAGACAATGTAGGAGTGTGAGTCAGCTATTCTACGCAGCAGATCTTCCACAAAATACCCTACTCCCAGAGGAGGAATCGCACCATTTGCACAAAGTCTTGCGGCTTGAGGCAGGCAAAGAAATTTTGGCCACTGATGGCAAGGGGATGTTTTTCACCCTCCAACTCATGGGAATGCAAGGAAGACAAATGCGCACCCAGGTGCTGTACGCTGTGGCCGATGCGCATCCCCCATCAGGAATCCACCTAGCTGTTGCACCTACCAAGCAAATGGATCGATTTGAATGGATGGTAGAAAAATGCGTGGAAATGGGAGCAGAACGCATCACCCCATTGATTTGCATGCGCAGTGAGCGGAGAAAAATACGCATTGATCGACTCGAACGCATTGCCCTCTCTGCCATGAAACAATCGTTGCACAGCCGCCTTCCGGTGATAGACGAAGCCGTTGATTTTTCGCGCTTCATTCAACTGCCGCAACTGCCTAAAGTCCGCTGGATGGCCCACTGTGAAGAAGATCAAAAGGCTATGTTTTCGCCTCAAGGAAGTCAACCGAGTGTGCTGCTGATTGGTCCTGAAGGCGATTTCCATGCGGAAGAAATACAAAGCGCCAAGGACAAGGGTTTTCAAATGGTGAGCCTCGGAAACTACCGATTGCGTACTGAAACCGCTGCGCTCTATGGTTGTGCCCTTATGTCTTCAGGCAAGCGCTTGTAAAAGTGAAAACCATTTTTTTGGTAGAGCTTCACCGCTTGAGGAAAAGCCGCTTCAAACTCGTCTTGCTTGCCCTCTTTCACTGCTATATAAGCCCGTTTATTCAAAGGAAGAGCGGTGTTCCACACAGCCGATGAACCCGCGTTTTCTGGCTGAACCTCCCCATAGAAATAGGGCACATAACTCTTGAACTTATAGGTGGTCATATAGGCCTCATGATCGTTCACTGATTGAAAAAACTCAATGTGGGCGCGTTGAGAAAAAGCCTCTACCCGCGCAATAAAACTCACCAATGCCAATTGCACCCAAATGGCTTGGCCCATGAACAAGTAGTTCAAACTTCTGATTCGGTTTTTTCCATAAAACCATTGAAATCCCACCAAAAGGAATAAAGCCAGTAATGCGGGCAACCATGTGTGCCAAGGCCACTGCACTTCGGCTTGAAAATTGGCTTTTGCGAAGGGATCGTTGGCCGCCAAATCTTGCAATTGCTCAGGATGCTGTCCGAGCCATACCAAAGCTCCTGCAGCCAAAACATACACCCCGCCAATGAAACCCAACAGCAGCCTGTAACCTGTGCCTATATCCCACCGCCCATTGCTCAAACGCTCTAGCGAATAGGCCGCCAAATAAGTAAGCGGGAAATAAGCCAAGGAAGAGTAATGGATAATCTTCGATTTGACCAAGGTAAAAAGCACCAGAACCACGCAGAGCAAGATGGTCATCCAAATGCGCATATCTCGCTGTACGCCACCATCATCATGACGGGTAAATAGGGCATGCAAGGCAAAAGCCGATGCAGGAAAACAGCCCAAGAGCAACACCACGAAATGATAGCCTGGAAATCCGCCATGACCCGCATCAGGTGTGGTGAGCAATGCCC
The DNA here is from genome assembly GCA_964507215.1 of uncultured Chryseobacterium sp. Taxonomy (GTDB): domain Bacteria; phylum Bacteroidota; class Bacteroidia; order Flavobacteriales; family Schleiferiaceae; genus RFXV01. The sequence goes on from CAZDPF010000043.1 coordinate 1,731, forward strand.
ATTGGCGCAGCGTGAACTCGACAACGAAATCCGGACCATTGAACAAAGTCTCCAGACCATACCACAGTCCGGTGACCAATAACATTACCAAGGTGTACAAAAGAAAAGGCAGGGGCTTGATGTAAAACTTCAAACGCTGCATCACCCAATAGACCGCTAAGGCCAAGGCAGTAATGAGGAAAGCCACCGGACCTTTGGTGAGAATACCCAAACCTGTGAATACGGCCGCCATGAGTAGATAGACTGTGGGGCTTTGCTTTAAATAGCTGCCCCGCAGTGCATTGGTACGCCAGTGATACTTGATTAAAAACCAAATGCCGGAGAAGATGAACAGGTTGAACCAGGGGTCAATTAGTCCCGATTTGAAATACAAATGCGGCAAAGTACTTCCGAAATAGGCCAAAGACCACCATCTCGCCAGGCGCTGCCCGTGCAAGCGAAAGCCAATATCATAGATGAGTAGAAGCGAAAACAAACCGGCGAGTACATTCGGAAAGCGGGCGCCGTATTCTCCAATTCCGAAAATGTTCATGCTCAGTGCTTGCAACCAGAAGAAAAACGGAGGCTTTTCGGTGAAAGGCTGAAAGTCGAGTTGGGGACTTAAATACTGTTGGCTGACCACCATTTCGCGGGCGATCTCAGCGAAGTTGATCTCATCCCAATCAAACAGGTGCACACCGCCCAACCAAGGGGCAAAAAACAGCAGTGCCGCGAAGGCAATTCGCCATTGGTCTGAACGATTGGAAGCAATGCGCATTGTGCGAAAATAAAAAGCCGGAGCGCACGAAGCCCCGGCCCATGAAAATGTTGTTATTGAACGAATGGCTTACTTCAGCAGTTCAGCCATTTTTTGTCCGATGTGTGCCGGAGAATCTACCACATGAATACCGCAATCGCGCATGATGGCTTTCTTGGCTTGGGCGGTATCATCGGCTCCGCCTACAATTGCGCCGGCGTGGCCCATGGTGCGGCCTTTAGGTGCTGTTTCCCCTGCGATGAAGCCCACAACAGGTTTGGTGCCATTGGCGCGAATCCACTCTGCTGCCAAGGCTTCGAGGTTACCTCCAATCTCACCAATCATCACGATGCCCTCTGTTTCAGGGTCATTCATGAGTAACTGTACCGCTTCGCGGGTGGTAGTTCCAATAATGGGGTCTCCGCCAATACCAATGGCTGTGGTGATGCCCAAACCGGCTTTCACAATTTGATCAGCCGCTTCGTAAGTGAGGGTACCAGATTTAGAAACAATACCCACTTTGCCTTTCTTAAATACAAAGCCTGGCATAATGCCCACTTTGGCTTCGTCTGCGGTAATCACACCCGGACAGTTGGGCCCGATCAAGGTGCAGTCTCTTCCGCGGAGGTACTCTTTCACCATCACCATGTCTTTAACCGGAATTCCTTCGGTGATGGTCACAATAACTTTGATGCCAGCTTCGGCTGCCTCCATGATGGCGTCAGCTGCAAATGCAGGTGGCACAAAAATGATGGATACGTCAGCGCCGGTAGTTTTCACTGCTTCGGCCACTGTATTGAAAACCGGACGATCGAGATGGGTTTGTCCGCCTTTGCCGGGAGTTACCCCTCCTACTACTTGGGTTCCATACTCAATCATTTGGGAAGCGTGGAAGCTCCCTTCGCTTCCGGTAAACCCTTGAACGATTACTTTGGAATGCTTATTCACCAATACACTCATGGAGGGGGATTTTGATTGCGGTGCAAAAATAGACCAAAGCACTAGGGAGGCAAGTGAGATTTTCAATAGATGTTGAAAGGGGCATTAGGGTGTTTTAGAAACATCCTAGTAATTGAATTTTCACATTGACTGATAGTATCTCAACCACTTCTATCAATTGTAGGTGAACCCTTCAAGAAATATTCTTCCTCCACCTTGATATCCAGGTCAATATATCTCCTAGTACTTTTTGTACAACAAGCGCTTAAAGGAGTGATTTAGCCATTTGTTGATAACGCTTTCCTCCTCGCAATCTTGATGCTGAAATAAGAGAAGATCAAGGTCATGATCGGACTTAACCAGTTGAAAATGGCATAAGGTAAGTACGCCCCAGTAGCCACCCCTAGTACGCTACTTTGATAAGCACCACAAGTATTGTAGGGTACCAAAACCGAGGTGACCGTACCCGCATCTTCCAGCGTTCTGCTTAAATTTTCTGGCGCAAGGCCTTTCTCTTTAAAAGCCTTGGCGTACATCCTTCCTGGCACTACAATGGCCAAGTATTGATCTGAAGCGGTAACATTTAATCCAACACAAGTAGCCGTAGTGGTACCTACTAAAGCAAACTCACTTCGGGCCAATCGCATCAATCGTTCAGAAATCACATGCAGCAATCCAGCGCCTTCCATGGCACCACCAAAGACCATGGCCGATAAAATCAACCAAATGGTATTCAACATGCCCTCCATTCCTGAAGAAGAAAAGAGCTCGTCAACCAATTCATTTCCAGTGGATATCGACAAGCCATTGGCAACCGTATTCATCATGAGCTCATAAGTAGCTTTAAATCCCTCCCCCGACTTAAGGCTCAACAACAAATCAGCTTGAAAAACAGCTGCGCACAACAAGCCCATCAGTGTTCCGGCAAATACCGCTGGAATGGCGGGCACCTTCCTCACAATTAAAATCACCACTACCAAGGGCGGAAGAAACAGCCAAAGCGAGATTTGGAAATGGCTGGCAATTACTTCTTGAATCAAATCATTCTGTTCAACAGCTACTTTCCCGGCGGCATTCCAACCCAAAATGGTAAATGCAACGAGCGAAATAACAATAGAAGGAATGGTGGTGAGCGACATATAACGAATGTGGGTAAACAGGTCTGTTCCGGCCATTGCAGGAGCCAAATTGGTAGTGTCTGACAGCGGCGACATTTTATCTCCGAAGTAGGCTCCGGAAATCACAGCCCCAGCCGTCATGGCTTCTGAAATACCCAAAGCTTTTCCAATGCCCATCAAGGCGATGCCTATGGTAGCAGTTGTTGACCATGAACTTCCTGTAGCCAAAGACACGGCCGCCGCGATTACCAAGGTGGCGGGCAAGAAAAACGATGGGTGCAGCAAATCCAATCCGTAATACACCATGGCCGGCACTACTCCACCCAACAACCACGAGGCCGCCAATGAACCAATCAATAGAAGAATAACAATGGCGCTGCCTGCATTCCCTAAACTATTGCCAATGGCATCGAAGAGATCACTCCACTGTACTTTGTTCAATCTGCCCACCAAAAGCGCTACAAAGCCACTGCAGAGCAAAATCACTTGATTGCTTCCACCCAACGCATTGTCGCCATACACCCCTACCACATTGAAGCTCAATGCAGTGATTAAAAAAAACACAGGTAGCAAAGCCTGGAATAGCGGGATATCCTTCTTCATGAATGCCAATTAACAGACCCGATGGTGGTCCAATAGACATCAATAATAATCAACATCTGCCGTTGAAGACTTCAGGAGGAGAACAAATAGGGCCATTGTGCATCCGCATATTTTTACATCGATGAAAAACAAGCTTGGTTTATTGCTCTTGGGCAGTGCATTTTGCATGGGATTGAATGCCCAATTGCCCGAGCGTTTCAGAAGCGCTTGGCATAAAGGCCACGAACTCTTCGAACTGGAACTGTATGCTCCGGCGCAGCAGCGATTGGTTACAGAACAATCGGTAGCCACAGAACTCGAAGTAGAATGGCAAGCCTATCGGGCCAGTCTATCGGCCTTGCAACTGATGAATGCCGATGCGGAGTATTTGGCAGAAGATTATTTGCAGCGCTTTCCGGAGAGTGCCTTCCAACAATCGCTTCGAATACAAACCGCAGATCACTTCTTCACCCTGCGCAACTATCGAAAAGCAGAAAATTGGTTCAATAAAGCGCCTCTTGCGGGATTAACCCCTGCTGAGCAAGCTGAATACCGTTTTAAAAAGGCCTATTCCCAGTTTATGATTGAAAAAGATTCTTTGGCACTTCCCGAATTTGAACGGGTAGCTGCTGAGGAGTCTGATTACAAGGCACCGGCTACCTATTATGCAGCCTTCATCCATTATACAGATAGTCAATATGAGGTGTCTTTGCGCGGCTTTGAATTACTCAAGAACGATGAGCAATTTGGCGCCATTGTGCCCTATTATCTCGCTCAGATCTACTACAAAACAGGTCGTTACGAAGAATTGGTAGCGGTTGGTGAAGCCCTGTTGCAGCAAGAAGAAGTGGTAAGGCGCGATGAGGTGGAAAGGCTGTTGGCCGATGCCTACTACAGACAAGACCAATTTCATCAAGCTGCTATACACTTTGAGCGGTTCAAAGAAGCTGGAGGTCAGTTTCGGCAGGAAGATCGATTCCAAATGGGATATGCCTATTACAGAACAGAACGCTACCCCGAAGCCATTGAGGCCTTCAACAAAATCACAGACGCCAAAGGACCACTGAGTCAAGAGGCATGGTACTATTTGGGCGATTGTTATTTGAAGTCCGGTGCGCGGGCCAAAGCCCTCAACGCCTTTGAAGCAGCCAGTCAATTGGCAACTTCTGCTGAACTGCAACAAGAAGCCAGATACCTATTTGTCAAATTGAATTACGAATTGGAGGGTCCGTATCTGGAAGTGGGCAAAGCCTTGCGCGATTATATGACGCGCTATCCCCAACCCGAAGAGCGTATACAAGAACTCAATGCCTTGCTGGCCAACCACTACATCCATCAACGCAACTATCCATTAGCCTTGGAGGCCCTTCGAAAAGCTGGTTCCAAGAATGCCGAGTTGCGAGCAGCTCACCAAAAAGTAGCCTATTATCAAGGCATTCAGCTCTTGAATAGTGGACAGTTTTCAAAGTGTAAAGTACTTTTTGAAGAATCAAGAGCATTTGCCATCGACCCTCAGCTGTATGCTTTAAGTCATTATTGGACAGCCGAAGCACTCTATCGCGAAGAAGATTACACCAAAGCTTTGGAAGCGCTCCATACTTTTAGGGAAAGTCCGGGTGCCGCCAATACCAGCGAATTTCTTTTGGCAGAATATGATTTGGCTTATTGCCATTATCGCTTGCAAGAATGGGAGAAAGCAGCGGCCTTGTACCGAGGGTTCAGCGGAAGGTATTCTACGGAAGACGCCACCCGGTCTGATGCCAGAATACGGGCAGCAGACTGTTATTTCATGCTCGCACGCTATGAAGTAGCCATTGATTTTTACGATCAAGCGGCAAAGTTCAATTCCCGTGAAGGCGATTATGCCCTGCTGCAAAAAGCCAATTGCCTAGGGTTAACGGGAAAAGAACAGCAGAAGATTGCCACCCTTGCTGATCTACAAAAGCGTTTTCCTGATTCGCGCTATGCCGCCGAAGCTTCTTATGAACGCGCCAGAACCCTTCTGAAGCTCGACCGAAATGCCGAAGCGCTCCAAGCCTTTGCTCATTTCAGACAAAAATTTCCGAGACACCCATTGGTACGCACAGCGCTCCTCAATGAAGGATTGGTCTTTCGGAATATGAACGAGCTCGACTCATCAGCTGCCCGACTGCGATTGGTGGTTGAGCGCTACCCTTCCACCGAAGAAGCCAATGAAGCAATTTCTTTTGCCCGATTGGTCTATGCTGATATGGGAAGGATTGATGCCTATATCGATTGGGTGCAACGCATTGATTTTGCCGATGTGAAAACAGCGCGATTAGACAGCACGCTGTACAACAGTGCGTTTGAAGCCTATGCAGCCGAAAACTGCAGCCAAGCCAATGAACGCTTTGCCCAATATCTAGAGCGTTTTCCATCAGGATTGTTCTTGCGAAAAGTGCACTATCTGCATGCTTTGTGCTTGGATAAGGAAGAGAATAAAGACAAAGCTGCTCAACAGTGGGAGGCCCTTTTTCAAATGGGAGAAGGAGACCATCGAGATGCAGCCGCATTTAAACTGGGGGCAATCGCCTACCAAGACAGCCTTTTTGGAAAAGCGCGCGACTATTTCCTTCAACTCAATGAAGGAGATGATCCGCAACTCTTGCGGGAAAGCAGATTTTTCTTGTTGAGAATCGCAGTAGAGCAAAAACAACACGATGCCGTTATTGAAATGGCCAATGCGGTTTTGGAAGATGTAAAAACAGCTCCAGAGCGAATCACCTATACCCTATTACAACGTGCGCGCTCACGGTTTGCCCTCGGACGATTGGAGGCGGCTCGATCTGATTACCAACAGCTGTATGACCAACCCAAAGGCGTCTCAGCAGCCGAAGCCGGCTATCATTTGGCGCGCATGAGCTATATGGAGGGAAATTACCAAGCCTCCATTGATAAGGTTTACGAGGCCATGGAACGCACTCCTGGCTTCCCCACTTGGCGAGAGGAATCACTCTTTCTATTGGTAGAGAATTTCCTTGCGCTTGGCGATCACTTTCAGGCCGAATACACCCTTGATTTCCTTGAACAAAATGGTCTCGGAGAAGCGGCTATACAAAGAGCGAAAGCACTGCGCCTTCAGCTGGCAGCCACCCAAGAACAACAGGAGAACGAAGAGGTGCGCTCTCAACCCTTTAAAAGCTTGCAGGTAGAAGATTTACCCAGTTTGGAACTTCCCGAAGAAGAAGAAGAGCCCATGCAATTGGGCACCCAAGACTTCCCTCCCCCACCAGAAGAAAAAGGTCAACCAGAATCAGCACAAGACACTCAGGAAGAAATCGAAGGGGCCGTTGAGAAGAATGAAGGCGTTGAATCTAATAATGATCTTGACAATGAATAAGTTCGCCTGTATTTTCTCAATTCTTTTGATGCTTCCATTTGGAGCTATCGGTCAAGAAAACAACGATTTAGGGTCCATTGAGCTCAATGTAATTGATCGGTACAAGGGACGTATTGCCGAAGCGGTAAAAATTTCTCGAAATGCCAATTTCATTGATACCAATGTGCGCAAACTTCCCGTGCGCTATGAAGTTCCTGTGGTAACCAGACAGTTTACCTTCCGGCCCAAGGCGCTAAAACCCATGACCATTTCTAAGGTGACTGTGCCGGTGCTCCCCCACTATCACCTCGATCTAGGCGTTGGTCTCAATGGCCTGTTCACCGCCCATGCTTCTGCCGGAAGTGATCGCTCTGCCAAGCAACAATGGGGAGTAGAATTAGATCATTACAATATCCGCAACGGGGTGTCAGACATTCCATGGTCTACTTCGCAGCACTTCAAAAACCGCTTGGATGGCCATTTGAAACTCTTCCTCGATCAACGGAAATGGTCGCTCAACAACCAGCTGCACTTTGGCACTGAAGGCATTCGGTATTATGGCTTTCCGTCAGAAAATCTCCTACCCAATGCGCTGCCGTATGACGAGGCCTTACGACAGACCTATTACGATTTGGGTTGGAACGGAACCTTGACCAAACTCCGCCATCGTCAAGAGAAAAATGCTTTGGAACAGTTGCAAGGTGCTTACCACTTTTTCTTCGACCGTTTCTACAATCAGGAGCATCAGCTGAACATTGCACAGCAGAGCCATTTTGATCTCAGCGGTCAGCCTCTTCAATTGGGCAGTCGTATAGATTACCTCCGCGCCAATTTTGATTCTGTACAAGGCGGCAATCGGATGATGTATAATATTGGTTTGATGCCTTCCATCACCCAGCAATGGAATGGATTCCAATTTAAAATCGGTGCCCAAATTGGGCTTTACGGAAGAAGTCACAGTCAAGAAAAAGAGGCCACTAACAACTTCTACCTACTGCCTGATTTTGAAGTGTTGTACAGCTTTGTACCTACCTATTTTAGTGTGTACGGATTGTGGAAAGGCGATGTGGCCTTGCAATCTTATCGCAAGTTGGCTGGCGGCAATCCCTTCATTATGCCCAATGGTGTAGCGCAAGAAGTGAACACGCGCAATTACTTGGAAGCTGGTTTGAAAGGACGTATCATCAATCCATTGCGCTTTCAACTTTCGGCCAGATACACATTGGCAGACGATATGCCATTCTATTACCGCAATCCTTTTTTCTTCCAAAGTCCGTACACTCCTGGACTACAAGTGGTCTATGACGATGTAGATCAAATCACTTTGAGAGGAGAACTGGAGTTTCAACAAGATCGCTGGTCGGCCGGAGGCTGGTTGGAATACAATCTTTACGAAACCGATAGTCTGGCTGCTGCCTTTCACTTGCCCCAATGGAGAATGGCATTGAATGGAGAATACAAGATCAACAATCGCTTGGGCACAGGAATCGGATTGCAATATGTAGGCGAGCGAACGGCTTACAATCCGCTGCTAGAAACGCTTACGCAGAGCGCTTCTACCTTGGATGCCTACACTGACTTGCATTTGCATTTGCGCTATCACTACAACCAATATTTACAGGCGCGCTTAGATTTCGACAACCTCTTGGGCAAGTCGTATGAAATCTGGTATGGCTATCCCAGTGTAGGCTTTCAGATGGCGCTGACCCTGAGCTACCGCTTTTAATGTGAAAAATATGTTCAAAACCGCAGAAATCTGTGGTTTTATTGGGCGTTACGAGGCCTGGCAATTGCCTATTTTTGGCTGTTAGCGATTTTTCAATCTGCAAAAGCAATGAGTGAAGAAATGAAGGAATACGGCGCGTCGAGTATTCAGATCCTAGAAGGACTGGAGGCGGTGCGCAAAAGGCCGGCCATGTACATTGGCGATGTAGGGGTTAAGGGGTTGCACCATTTGGTCTATGAGGTGGTTGACAACTCTATTGATGAAGCCCTCGCCGGCTACTGTGATACCATCACTGTTCGCATCCATACAGACAACAGCATCTCGGTTCGCGACAACGGGCGCGGCATTCCAACAGATATCCACCCCAAGGAAAACCGTTCTGCCTTAGAAGTGGTGATGACCGTGCTTCATGCCGGTGGAAAATTTGATAAAGACAGCTATAAAGTTTCCGGTGGTTTACACGGGGTTGGCGTTTCTTGTGTGAATGCCCTGTCCACCCAATTGCGTGCAGAAGTCTTTCGCAATGGAACCCATTACGTTCAAGAGTTCAGTAAAGGCGTTCCTGTTTTCCCAGTAAAAGAATTAGGCCCCACCTCTGAGCGAGGTACCTTGGTGATTTTCAGACCAGACGATAGCATTTTTATTGAAACGGTCTACCAATACAGCATTCTGGAGTCGCGCATGCGCGAATTGGCCTTTCTCAACAAAGGCATTTCCATCACCTTGATTGACGAAAGGGAGCAAGACGAGCAAGGCGAATACAAGAGCCAAACCTTCCTCTCACAAGGAGGATTGAAAGAATTTGTGGAATTCATTGATGAAAACCGCGAGAAGTTGTTGCCGGAAGTCATCCATATGGAAGGCGAAAAAAATGACATTCCGGTAGAAGTGGCTATGCATTACAACACTTCTTACACAGAAAATATCCATTCCTACGTCAACAACATCAACACCCATGAAGGGGGCACCCACTTGGCAGGATTTAGACGGGCATTGACGCGCACCTTGAAGAAATATGCCGATGAAAGTGGCCTACTGACCAAAGAGAAAGTAGAAGTGACCGGCGATGATTTCCGCGAAGGATTGACGGCAGTGATCTCGGTTAAAGTAATGGAACCCCAATTTGAAGGGCAGACCAAAACCAAGTTGGGCAACAATGAGGTAAGTGGCGCTGTGGACCAATTGGTAGGTGAAATGCTGACCAACTTTTTGGAAGAGCATCCCAACTTGGCCAAGACCATTGTTTCTAAAGTAATCTTGGCCGCCCGTGCGCGAATAGCCGCACGCAAGGCCCGTGAAATGGTGCAACGCAAAGATGTTTTGTCAAGCACCGGTCTACCTGGCAAACTGAGCGACTGTTCTGAAACTGATCCCTTTATCTGCGAAATATTTTTGGTGGAAGGAGATTCTGCCGGTGGAACAGCCAAACAAGGCAGAGACCGAAACTTCCAAGCCATCCTCCCCTTGCGCGGTAAGATCTTGAACGTAGAGAAAGCCATGCAGCACAAGGTTTTCGAAAACGAAGAAATCAAGAACATCTTCACAGCATTGGGGGTAAGCATTGGCACGGCTGATGACTCGAAAGCTTTGAATATCGAGAAGCTGCGCTACCACAAAATCGTGATTATGTGTGATGCCGATGTGGATGGAAGTCATATTTCTACCCTGATTCTCACCTTCTTCTTCCGATACATGAAGGAGTTGATTGAACACGGTCATATTTATATTGCCCAACCCCCACTCTACTTAGTGAAGAAGGGCAATAAACAGCGCTATGCTTGGAATGATGAAATGCGCAATCAATTTATCCGTGAGCTAGGTGGTGAAAATGAAAGCGGTGTGAACGTACAGCGCTACAAGGGCTTAGGCGAAATGAATGCCGAGCAGCTTTGGGAAACCACCATGAATCCGGAAGAACGCACCTTGAGACGGGTTACCATTGACAGCGCGGCAGAAGCCGATCGGGTTTTTAGCATGCTGATGGGTGATGATGTACCGCCAAGACGTGAGTTCATCGAGAAAAACGCCAAGTACGCCAAAATTGACGCTTAGTCTTACCTACTCATCCTAAAACCGCCTTCGGGCGGTTTTTTATTGGGGGAAATATCCTGATAAAGTTGTGGGAATAATTTTATTATCCATTAACACAAAACTTATCTTTGAAGGCTGCAATGCCCTCCCATTATCCTATCCAATGAAAACCAGAGGCTATCAAGTTTTGAAGAGAATGGTGTTATTGTCCGTTGGTCATTCCAGTCTCCTCATCATTGGATTTCTGCTCCTAAGCACCACCTCTGTTTTCTCTCAAAGCAAGTCCCGCATCTTACTCCAGTTGGATTCTGCCTATCAAGCAGCCAACGAGGTGGAAAAAGCTGCTGTGACTATTTCCATGGCGCAATTTTATGCGTCGTACAATTTAGACAGTGCGCGTTGGGTTCTCGAACGCGGACTCAAGCACGTAACCGATCACAACCTTGAAAAACTCAAACCGCGACTGCTCAACGGTATGGGTATTACGTATTATATAGAAGGAGATTACAGCAAAGCTGCTGAGTACTATTAGCAGTTTTTACTAATCAACGAAAAGTTTCAAGATTCCAGCGGCTTAGGCGTCAACTATAGCAAATTATCCAATGTATACCAAGCGCTTGGCAAGCCTGTAGAATCTTTGTCTTATTTCCATAAAGCCATCGAACTGGCCAGCCAGCAAAAAGATTCACTCACCTTAGCAGAGATTTATAACAACCTCTCCAACCTTTATTTTCATCTCAACGAGTCTGAAAAAGCCCTGCAATTCTTGCGTAAATCTGTGCAACTCTATGAATTAATAGGCGCCGAAGATCTTGCGACTACTTATAATAATCTAGGAGTAGGATTTAGCACCAGCATGAATTATGACTCTGCATTTTACTATTACAAAAAGGCTTATCAGTTTCTGAGCGAAACCAAAGATTTAGGCAGTCAAGTACTCACACTTGGGAATATTGCACAGGTCAAATACCAGATGGGTCAAATTGATACGGCACTTATTCTTTCTAAAAAGGCACTCCAATTATCTGCTAATTATTTCTCTCTTCCTCAAATCATTCAAGCGCACAATACCATTACACGGGTATATTTTCAATATGGCGAGTTAGACAGTGCGGAATACCATGCCCAAAAAGTAATGGAATTAGCGATCGAGCGTTCTTAAGCGGTCAAGTGCTTGCGCTCAATCATTTACACCAGATTTATCACCGCAAAGGGAATTATGAATTGGCCTATGCTTACCTACAAGCTCATCACGCCAAAAATGACACCCTACAAGGCGAAGAAACACGTACCCAATTGGCCCGTGCTGAAGCCCAATATGACTATCAAAACAAACTTGATCTTCAAGCCAAAGAGTTTGAATCTTAACTAACCCAAAAAAGTTTGCTAAATAGACTCTACCTTATCGTGGTAGTTTCTCTTTCATTAATTATTATTCTCTTGATCAGATTTGCTTACGTAAGGCGAAAACTGAACAAGAATCTTCAAGATCGAAACGATCGAATAGAAAAAGATCGTCATAAAATAGAACAGCAAAAAGATGCCCTCGAAGAATTAAGTGAGTTTAAAAGCAAGGTGTTGGCAGTAATGGCCCATGATCTCAAATCACCTTTGGCATCTTTGCAAAGCATGCTGAGTTTGCTAAGCGATGCAGATGATCAAGATATTGAGATTTATCGTCGCATGTTGTCACAACTGAATCAGCAGATTGTTGTGCTCATGCAAAACGTTGACAATTTGCTCAACTGGGCCAATCTTCAAGTGCAAGGGGAATATAAAGGCGAATATGAGACCTGCCTTGTGCATGAGATCGTTCCTCCTGTGGTGGGCTTGCACCAATCTTTGGCCAAGGATAAAGACCTGCAATTATTGGTTGATATTGATGCAAGGCTGAAAAACGCCAAAATTCAAACCAGCGCAGAGAACGCTAGAATTGTTCTGCGCAATCTTTTGTCTAACGCCATTAAGTACAGTCCAGAAGGTGAAACGATTGAGATCCGCGCAAAACATTTGAATGGGCAGGTGCGATTTGAGGTAGAAGATCATGGGATTGGACTGTCTGACGAGATCAAAACCCATATTTTCCAAAACAAATTACCCAGTATGAAGGGTACGCGCAAAGAGAAAGGAACCGGTTTGGGCCTTCTCTTGGCGTTTGAATTTATACAGCGAAGCAACGGAAGCATTGGGGTACAAAACAACCCCGTTAAAGGAAGCACTTTCTGGTTTCAGCTTCCGTTGGAAATGCCTCTTTTGAACAAGGTGTAAAAAAGCAAGAAGTTTCTGTTGCACTTGACCAAAGAGCTGAATTCATCGGTTT
>CAZDPF010000044.1:0-14504 GCA_964507215.1 uncultured Chryseobacterium sp.
CTGAAGGATCGGCACTGGGAATGCCGTATTTTCTGATGGAATGGGTAACATCAATAACTACCGGATAGCCCGTTTCGGCCAAGTGATAAAAACTGCGCGGATCTACCACCAGATCGTTATAGCCAAAGGTGTATCCGCGTTCGGTGAGAATGATATTTCTGTTGCCTACAGATTCTACTTTCTGTACGGGCTTCTTCATATTCTCAGGCGCCAAAAACTGACCGTGCTTCAGGTTCACAACCTTCTGGCTGTTGGCCGCTTCTACCACCAGCGTAGTCTGCATGCAGAGATAAGCCGGAATTTGAATAACATCTAGCACCTCCGCAGCGGCGGCAATTTGGTCTGGGTAATGCACGTCAGACAATACCGGCATGCCAAATCCTTCTTTGATCTTCTGAAGAATGCGCAAGCCTTCGTCTAAGCCCGGGCCTTGATAGTAGTCTACACTGCTGCGATTGTCTTTCTGAAAAGACGATTTGTAGATCATCGGGATCTTCAATCGCTCTGAAATGGTGGCCAGTTTTTCAGCCACGGTGAGCATGGTGGCTTCTTCTTCAATAACACACGGACCAGAGATCAAAAAGAGGGAATCTGACCCACAGGCGATATCGCCCACTTTTACAATGCGTTTGCTCATGTTGTTGATGGCAGAATGAGGGCCAAAGGTAGCAAGCTTTGATCAGCAAGCGGGGCATACCTTTGCGAGCCCTGAAACCCCCAAGAGAATGATCAGGATTATTGCCAATATGTCTGAACTTGGCGCAGGTACACGCGGCGCCAGTTTGGGTTTTGAAGCCTTGCGCATTGCCTCTTTCAAGAGCAAGAGAAGCTTTTTTAAGAAGAACAAACCCGAGTTCATCGAGCATGAGAATCACTTGCTCTTTGAAGACGAGAAAACGCCTGTAGCCAAACGCCTTGATGGAATTTTCAAGGTGTATATGCGCATGGAAGCCAAAATCTCAGAGGTCATTTTTGATGGAGATTTCCCACTGGTCATCAGCGGCGATCATTCCAATGCTGGTGGAACTTTGGCCGGCTTGAAGCGCGCTTTCCCAGAAGAGCGTATCGGGGTGATTTGGATTGACGCCCATGCCGACATCCATTCGCCCTACACTTCGCCCTCGGGCAATGTGCACGGAATGCCGCTTTCTACTGCCCTTTCCTTCAACAATGAAGAATGCCAGATCGTTAAGGTGCCCGCTGAAACCGCGCGACTTTGGGATGCCCTAAAGGGAGATATGCCGCGGGTATTGCCCGAAGATTTGATCTACATCGGGGTGAGAGATTATGAGAAGCCCGAAGAGTACCTCATGATCAAACACAAATTGAGAAATATAACCGTACCGGAGTTCAGAGAGGAAGGCTTGCCTTGGATGATGCAAACCATTCAAGAGCGATTGAAGCACTGCACCCGCATCTATATCAGTTTTGATGTAGATAGCATGGACCCCGAAATCAGCGAAGGAACGGGTACACCAGTACCTGGAGGATTGTTTCTGCAAGAAGCCAAAGACATTTTGGTAGAGCTGATGAAAGACCCTCGCCTTTGTTGCTTTGAAATGACAGAAATAAATCCTGTGCTAGATCACAAAGGAAACTCGATGGGAGAAGCGGCATTTGATATTCTCGCCGCCGTTGCCCGTCAGTTGCAAAAGAAAGAGAACGCATGATGTTGATCAAAGAAGCCATCGGTCAAGCGGTGGTAGAACTCTTGGCTGCCGACTACGGAATCAATGTTCCAATGCCCAGCTTGCAGATTACACGCAAAGAGTTCGAAGGCGAGCTAACGCTGGTGGTTTTTCCTTATACCAAAGACACTCGAATGGCTCCTCCGGCACTGGCCGAAGCCATAGGCAAGGCTTTGATGGAACGCGTTTCGTCTATTGCCTCCTACAATGTGGTAAAAGGCTTTCTCAACCTCAGTTTGAAGCCAGAATTTTGGCTCGATCGCCTACAAACACTCAGCAGCAATAAAGAGCAGGTTCGCCATCCACAGCCGAGAAAAATAGTGGTGGAATATTCCTCTCCCAACACCAACAAGCCCTTGCATTTGGGGCATATTCGCAACAATCTGCTCGGACACGCGGTAAGTGAAGTGCTCAAAGCAGTAGGGCATGAGGTAGTTAAGGTGCAAATTATCAACGACCGCGGCATCCATATCTGCAAAAGCATGTATGCCTGGATGCAATCAGGTGGGCATGAAAGTCCGGAAACCAGCAAGATCAAAGGCGATAAGCTGGTGGGCAATTACTATGTGGCTTTTGATAAACAGTACAAGCAAGAAATTGCCGAATTGCAGGCTACAGGTCTATCGGAAGAAGCGGCTAAACAGCAGGCCCCAAGTATTCTAGGAGCGCAAGATTTATTGCGGAAATGGGAGGCTGGTGATGCTGATACCCTGGCGCTTTGGAACAAGATGAACGCTTGGGTCTATGCCGGTTTTGATGCAACCTATTCGGCTTTGGGGGTAAGCTTCGACAAGAATTATTACGAAAGCAATACCTACTTGTTGGGCAAAGATGTGGTGCAAAAAGGCTTGAGCAGCGGCGTATTCTACCAGCGTGAAGATGGCAGTGTGTGGATAGACCTTCGCGATGAAGGTTTGGATGAAAAGCTACTCTTGCGAAAAGACGGCACCGCCGTTTATATGACCCAAGACATCGGTACAGCCATTCAGCGGTATGAAGATTTTCAGCTCGATGGAATGGTGTACACGGTGGGGAATGAACAGGAATATCACTTTAAAGTATTGTTCCTCATTCTGAAGAAACTAGGCTACAATTGGGCAGAACGTCTGTTCCATTTGAGCTACGGTATGGTCAATCTGCCCAGCGGCAAGATGAAATCAAGAGAAGGTACTGTAGTGGATGCCGATGATCTCATTGCAGAAATGCACGAAAGTGCACGGTCTATAAGTGAAGAATTGGGCAAAACAGAAGGTTTAGCCGAAGACGAACGGCAGCAGTTATACCGGCAAGTGGGATTGGGTGCGCTGAAGTATTTCATCCTCAAGGTTGATCCTGCCAAGAACATGCTATTCGACCCCAATGAATCTGTTGACTTCAACGGCAATACGGGGCCCTTTATTCAATACACCCATGCGCGCATTCGCTCTTTGCAGCGCAAGGCCAAAAATGAAAGGCCTGAATTGCTGACCATGCAGCCCGCCCTTCCTGAACAGGAGGAGATAGGCCTTTTAAGCATGCTCGATCAGTATCCAGAACTACTCCTGCAAGCTGCCGATCAATACAATCCGGCATTGATTGCCAACTATGTGTATGAGCTAACAAAAACCTACAACAGCTGGTACCAAAGTCATTCAGTGTTGAACAACGAAGACGAGTCTGTGAGCAGCTTGCGATTGCACCTGAGTATTTTGGTAGCGAGCCAGATTGCCGAGTGTATGCAATTGTTGGGCATTGAAAGCCCTGAACGGATGTAATGCTTTGCCTAAGGCCTGCATTTGACCTGTCCATTCCGCTAGTCTTAGGCTAGGCTTGAATAACTACTTTTGAATATGCAAGAACGCATCTTGATCCTCGATTTTGGATCGCAGTATACCCAACTGATCGCCCGCAGATTGCGAGAGCTAAATGTCTACTGCGAAATCCATCCTTTTCATAAAATTCCGGTGCTGGGGCCCGAAACCAAAGGAGTCATTCTTTCGGGGTCTCCTTTTTCTACCGTGGAAAAAAATGCACCCTTGCCCGATTTGCGCGGCATCAAAGGGAATTACCCAATTCTGGGTATCTGCTACGGAGCCCAATACCTGGTGCATCATTACGGTGGCCAAGTAGGCAGATCAAATAGCAGAGAATACGGAAGGGCCAACCTGCATTTTATAGAGATTGGCGAACCGCTCTTTCGCAATGTACCCATGCAGTCGCAGGTCTGGATGAGCCATGCCGATACCATCCTAGAAATTCCCGAGAGCTACCGCCTTTTGGCCAGCACACGAGAAGTGAAAATTGCCGCTTTCCGAATTGAAGGTGAAGCTACTTACGGCATTCAATTTCACCCAGAAGTTTACCATTCAAAAGATGGCGCCACCTTGTTGCG
The DNA here is from genome assembly GCA_964507215.1 of uncultured Chryseobacterium sp. GTDB lineage: Bacteria > Bacteroidota > Bacteroidia > Flavobacteriales > Schleiferiaceae > RFXV01. The sequence continues at coordinate 4,060 of CAZDPF010000044.1, forward strand.
CAACTTTGTGGAAGACATCTGTGGCTGCCAACGCAATTGGACACCAGCAGCCTTTATTGAGTCTTCAGTACAAGAACTTCGCGAGCAATTGGGCGAAGATCAAGTGGTACTCGGCCTTTCAGGTGGGGTTGATTCTACCGTTGCGGCCACGCTCTTGAGCGAAGCCATCGGCGACCGCCTCCACTGCATTTTTGTGAACAACGGACTGCTGCGCAAGAATGAATATGAGAATGTGCTGCGTCAGTACGAAGGAATGGGTTTGAATGTGAAGGGGGTAGATGCCACCGAAGCCTTCCTCGAGCCACTTACCGGAGTGAGTGACCCGGAGCAAAAGCGCAAAATCATCGGAAGGGTTTTCGTTGAAACTTTTCAAAGTGAAGCCAAAGAATTGGCTGATGTGAAGTGGTTGGGACAAGGCACCATTTACCCGGATGTGATTGAATCTGTTTCGGTTGCGGGCCCTTCAGCTACTATTAAATCGCACCACAACGTGGGTGGATTGCCTGAGAAAATGCATCTAAAAGTGGTTGAGCCCCTGCGGATGCTGTTCAAAGATGAGGTGCGCAGAGTGGGCAGAGCCCTTGGCATTCCTGAAGAGCTCTTGGGCCGTCATCCTTTTCCCGGACCGGGTTTGGCCATCAGAATTTTGGGACCCATCAGTGAAGAGCGCGTGACGCTATTGCAAGAAGCTGATTATATTTTTATTGAGCTTTTAAAACGCGAAGGATTGTACGAAACCGTTTGGCAAGCAGGGGCCATTCTGCTCGATAGCAAATCAGTGGGGGTAATGGGCGACGAGCGTACCTATGAACATGTAGTTGCCCTTCGTGCCGTTGAGTCTGTGGATGGTATGACGGCTGATTGGGTGCACCTTCCTTATGAGTTCCTCGCCAAAGTGTCTAACGAAATCATCAACCGCGTGCAAGGAATCAACCGCGTGGTGTACGATATCAGTTCCAAACCCCCGGCAACCATCGAATGGGAGTAAAGAAAACCATGTTTCGCATTGTAGTCGTTGCTCTTGTTTTGGCCTTCGGTCTTCAACTGAATGCCCAAACGGGTAAATACCGCTACCATACCGTACTCAAGGGAGAAACACTCTTTAGTATCTCCCAGAAGTACCAGATTAGCGTTCAAGAAATCCTCGATCTCAATCCGGAAGTAAGCGAGAACATCAAAACAGGTCAAACCTTACTGCTACCCTATACCGAAAAAGAACCGATACAAAACGATCCGGAAAACACCTATCGAGTCAAATCAGGCGATACTTGGTACAGCATCAGCCGCTCTTTGGAATGCAGTGTGCAACAATTGCAGGCGGCTAATCAAGAGATTTTTGAGCGTGGCCCACTGCAAATAGGCAGTTTGCTCAATATTCCCGAGGCGCTGCAAGCGACAAACCCGCAAGGACAGTTGCTCGCTGCCCGGCATGACAGTGTTCACCAGGGAGTGACCTACCACTTTGTAGAACCTGGTGAAACTTGGTACAGCATCGCCCGCACCTATGGATCTAAACCTTCGCAACTCTTGCAACTCAATCCGCAACTGGGCGGTGAGTTACAAGCGCAAACTTGGGTGGTGGTTAAGCAAACCAATAAAGTGCTGAGCCCGGTGCAAGAGCAATTGCCCACAGATGAAAATGGGCCAGACACCAACCAAACGCCTACTCCTTTGCCTTCGGAAACTGATGTGGCCAAAGAAGCAGCACTTCAACCTGCGGAAACCACTGCCCACGAAGCTGTGGAGCAGCAAGTTCAAAAAGCAGATACCAACCAAGCCGAGGAGCCCTCTTTCATTCTCTACAAGATTGAAAAGCGCGATCGATTGGGGGAAATCGCTGCAAAGTTTAATACCACAGAAGCGTATTTGCTGCAATTGAATCCCGAATTGGCGGAAGGTCTTCAAGAGGGTAGGTACATCATTGTGCCTGTGATTGCAGCTGATGAAGCTGCTGCTGATCAACCTAAGACCGCAGAAACTTCGGCTAACCGGGTACTGCGAATGGCCATCATGCTGCCCTTTGGCGATGCAGGCGCAGATACCTTAACCGCTTACGAACTGGGCGAAACACGCAATGGCAAAATGCGCCTCAGGGCCTCAGCCTTCTACGCTGGAGCCATACTGGCAGCAGACAGCTTGGCCCAATTGCACGACAGCCTTTTGGTGAAGGTTTTTGATACCCGTAATTCCACCCGAGTACTCGATTCTTTAAGCCAAGACCCATTTGTGTTGTCTTCACAGATTTGCATCGGCCCCTTGTATGGCAAGAATGCTGAATACCTCGACGCCCAAATGAATGGAGAAAGTCGTCCGCGCATCTTTTCTCCTCTAAGCGCCAACCTCAAAAGCCAAGGTCGAAAAGCGCTCATTGATTTATATCCCCAAGATCAAGTAGGACTTCAAGCGGTGGCCAACTATTTCAAGCGGAAAAAGCAAGATACGCTGTACTGGGTAGCCGCTGGTTCAGGCACCGCCGAGGAGCAAAAGTGGTTGGAAGCTTTGCGCACAGAATGGGCAGAGGTAGCCTGGATGGAAGATGGCAAGAAGTACTTCACTCCGCTTGAAAAAGAAGGATTCTCTCAGAGCGGCCTGCGCGCTTTGAAGAAAAAAGGCAGGCAATTGCTCATAGTCAACCTGAGCAAAGACCCAGCAAATATGGCCGATATTGAACGCAAGGCTTTCGCCTTGAATGACTCGGCCATCTTGGTATCTATTCATGAGTGGCCGGCCAATCTCAAGCAAGAAGTAGAATACCTCAATGGCCTGCGATTGACCTATCCTCAAGCCTTTTATGTAGATTATTCAAGTCCAGAAGTGAAAAGGTTTGTACGGCTTTATCGCGAGCGCTTTCAGGCAGAACCTGATGTATTTGCTTTTCAGGCTTGGGACAGTTTTTTCTTAACCCATGCCCTTTGGAAAAAGAACTTTGAGGAAGAGCTTCTAGAGTGGCAAGGTCTACAGTCTACCTACCGATTGCAGTGGACTGACAATAGATGGACCAACCAAGGAATGAGCCTGCTGCGCATGGAAGACTACCGCTGGTTGCGCATTCATTAAACCAACGGACTTCGAGCAAGAATAGGAAGTTCTTCAGCCGTTTTACCGCGTTCCATATCCATTGCTGCAGCTATGCCAATCATGGCGGCATTGTCTGTACAATAGCGCAACGGGGGCACATAGGGTGTCCAACCTAGTTTTTCTGATTGTGCTTGCAAGGCGTTTCGCAATCCGCTATTGGCAGAAACACCACCGGCCAAGGCAATATGCCTAATGCCCGTTTGGGTGGCCGCCTCTTGCAATCGCTTCATGAGAATGTCAACAATGGTCAATTGAATGGAGGCACATAAGTCTTCCAGGTTTTCTTCAATAAACCGAAGGTTGTCCTTTTGGGCCCGTTGCAATTCGTAGAGTACAGATGTTTTAGTACCTGAGAAGCTGAAATCCAATCCGCCAACTTGCGCCTTCGCAAAAGTGAATCGATGAGGATCTCCATTTTGCGCCAAGCGATCAATTTCTGGTCCACCAGGGTAAGGAAGACCCAACATCTTGGCGGCCTTGTCAAAAGCTTCCCCAGCAGCATCATCTAGGGTTTGGCCGAGTAGTGCAAAATCACTGGGAGAATCTACCCTCACCAACTGGGTATGCCCGCCCGAAACGGTTAAGCATAAAAATGGAAATGGGGGAGGAGCCGGATGCGCATCGGCAATAAAATGGGCCAGAATATGCGCCCGCATATGGTGAATGCCATAGGCCGGCAATTGAAGCGAAAGTGCCAATCCTCTTGCAAAAGAAGCACCTACCAACAGACTACCCATCAGTCCCGGACCGTTGGTATAAGCAATGGCATGCAGATCAGAAAGCGCAATACCAGCCTGCACCAAGGCTTGGTGCACCACGGGAAGAATATGTTGTTGGTGGGCACGAGAGGCTAATTCTGGCACTACTCCGCCGTATTTTGCATGCACTTCTTGGTTGGCTATGATGTTCGCCATCACATGCCGACCTTTGAGCACGGCGGCAGAGGTGTCGTCACAAGACGATTCAATGGCACAGATCCAAATGTCTTTTTCCAAGATGGCCCAAAGGTAAATGCCGATTCCTTTCCGAAATATCTGGAAATGGGTTCGCCGCTTAGCGTTGGGGGTCACCTTGTTCTTGCTGGCGATGGCTGCCCTATTTCTGTTACCCAGTGTGCAAACTTGGGCCGCACAGAAGGCCGTGAAGGTGCTTCATTCGCGCTTGGGCTTAGATGTGGCCATTGGCAGTCTGACCTATCGCTTCCCCAATGCCATCGAATTGCAAGACGTGCTTTTGCGAGACGACCATCAAGATACCGTCATCCGTATTGGTTATCTCAGTTCGAGAATAGACTACGCCAACCGCAATTTCTCTGTACTCAACATCGGGCGCACCAATTTCGACCAACTCGATATCTACCTCCATCGCCAAGCCGGAGACAGCCTGAACGGCTTTCAGTATTTCCTTCAAAAATTCAAAAGCGATTCCAAGAAAACCAAAAAGCCCTTCCAACTTCAAATAGCCGCCCTCCACATGGAGCGCATCCGCTTTAAAATGTGGAAGGATGACTGCCAGGAATGCTTTCACCTCTTTTGGCCCAAAGCCGAATTGAATGCCAACAGTATTGTCATTCGTCCGGATAGCATAGGCGCAGAATTGCAGCACGTTTCTTTCGTAGACCCGGAGCGCTTTAGCTTAAGCCATTTGGAAGGTCAGGCCCATTTTGCCAAGCGAAGCAGTAGCATTTCCAATTGGTTGATGATAACTGATTCAAGCAGGGTAGAAGGCGATGCCGACTTGCATTACCAATCAACAGCCGACTTTGCCGATTTTATCAAGAAAGTAGATCTCGACATTCATTTTTCAGAAACCCGACTCTCCTTTCGCGAAGCCCACCGCTTCCACCAATCGATTCCCACACTGCCTTCCATGGATTTGGAACTCGACCTCCATGGAACCCTCGATAGCCTGCTCATCAGTCGTTTGCATGCCGATCCCAATGGACCCACCCTCATTGACCTCAATGGCGCGATGTATGGCCTTACCGCAGCCAACGGCCCTGAATTGAACCTCTTTATCGATCAATTGGAAAGCAGTGGCGACCGGCTGCACTTTGTGATGCGCCAATTGAAAAAAGAAGAATTGCTGCCCTCCCAACTCGATAGCATCGGCCTTTTCTCATTGAGTGGTCATTATGAAGGCAATCAACAACAGTTTGCTTTTGATGGCCAATTGCGTTCGGCCTTGGGTGAGTTGATATCCAATGCCCAGTTTACACTTGACAGTACCGGGCGAGGTAAACACCAACTCAAAGGAACGCTTCGCTTTGATCGCTTGCGGGTAGATCAGCTCAGCGGACAATCGAGCTTGGGTATGGCCAAAGGGGGCTTGGCGATGGACTTGGAGTTCAGGGGAAAGAACCTTCCTCAGGGTAGACTCAAAGGGGCCCTCGACGCCTTTGAATGGAACCAACATGTGTTTACCAATATTTCGCTGGATGGAGTGGTAGAGCAAGAGCGTTTTACCGGCTCTTTGAATGTGATGGATCCCCTATTGGATTTGCAGTTCTTCGGGAATGCCGATCTGGATATTACCGAGGGCAACTACGATTTTCAAGCGCGCTTGAATAAGTTGGATTTGGCCGGACTTGGCTGGGTGAAAGACAGCATTGGCCTATTGAGCACCCAAGTGAGCATTCAAGCCAAAGGTGTTTTTCCTGAAATGTGGGATGGCAGCGTGAGGTTTACCGAAACCACCTACGAAGATCCGCTGCATTTCTACTTCTTCAACGAATTGGAATTGCGCTCTCAGCGAACAGACAGTATGAGACGGATTGACTTGCATTCCGATATTCTGCGTTTGAAAGCTGAAGGCGATTTTAAACCCAGTGCCTTCCCTCGCTTTTTGACCAACTACTTCAATCGCTATTCGGGAAGAGATACCGCCAATCAATCGGAAGTAAACCACTTTACCTTAAGCGCAGAACTTATCAGGCCCGATATTATCAATGAGCTCTTGGTGCCCAAACTTCAAGTAGATCCAGGTACCAAGCTAACTGCACGCTATAACCAAACCGAAGACATTCTGCACATCGATTTCAATGCGCGTAGCATTAGCTACGACCAGTGGCTGGCCTATGATGTTCAATTGAAAGACCGCGAAGAGATAAACGGTTTACTGCTCTCGGTGAAAGACTTGCAATACCAAGACAAAGAGTTCATGGATATTGAACTGGCTACCCTCAAGGGCGATGACTCTCTGCAGATTTCATTGCATGGGGTGTTGGTAGACACCGTGAATGCGCAATTTGACCTCGGCACCCAAATGTGGAGGGTAAGCGATACTTCCTATGTCTTTCACTGGATGCCATCGGCCATACAATACGGCAGCTATTTGATTCAGAATGAAGGTCAAGGCGACATTCTGGTGGAGCCTCATCGAACAGAAGTGCAAGGCCTGGTTTTCAAAAGCAAGGAGGGAAGGATGTTCGTCAATGGTAATATTTCTAAAAGTCCGTACCAGATTCTTCGCCTCAGCTTTGCCGACTTTGAGTTGGGGATATTCAATCCGTATCTGCGCTTGTTTGACACCGAACTCTCCGGGGGCCTAGACGGAGAAGTCATCATCAGTCAGGTGTTGGCAGAACCCCGTTATGCCTTGACGCTGAGTACTGACGAAACCATGATCAACCAACAGAACATGGGCAAGCTGGAACTTTGGTCAGATTGGTCGCAGTACACGGGTGTGATCGATTTGGGCGGGAACATCGACAAAGGCAGTTTGCGCATGTTTGAGCTAGAAGGAAAGTTTTTTCCCGATAGCCTTTACGCCGATTTTGCGCTCAAGCTGAATCGGTTCAATCTCAATGTACTGGAACCTTATACCAAGGGTATTTTTAGCAAGTTGAGGGGCTTTGCCGAAGGAGAGCTTTCGTTTTGTGGTCCTCTCGGGCAGTTGGGGGTTGAAGGCGAGTTGGAACTGCCCAATGCCGCTTTTACCATACCCGTGTTGAATACCGACTACAGTTTGCAATCGAGACCCAAGGTGCGCATCACCGATCAAAAAATCAGCTTGGTAGATGCGGTTATAAGAGACACTGAATTTGGTACCCAAGGGGTGGCCAACCTTACCATCACCCATGAGTTCTTTCGAAACATCTACCTCGATCTCCGCATACAAGCAGACCGATTATTGGCGATGAATACCTCGGCAGAACAGTCGCCTTTCTACTATGGAACCGCTTTCGGCACAGGCCTTATTCAACTGGCGGGCTCGTTGGATAAGATGCGTTTGGAAGTAGACGCCAAAGCAGAAAAAGGAACCGTGTTTTCCATCCCCATGGGCGGTCCGAAGGAAGTAGTGGGCTCCAGCTTTATCACCTTCAGAGAACCTGATCGCTTGATCCTCGATCGTTTTCGCATGGAACAAAACCTTCGGCAAGAAGGGAAGAGTAATCCACTGGAAATCTATTTCGACCTGGAGGTGACGCCCGAAGCGGAGCTTGAAATTATTGTGGACGAGCAAAATGGCGATAAAATGCGCGGAAGGGGCAAGGGCAACATCCAATTGCAAATCAGTAGAGAAGGGGAGGTGCAAATGCTAGGCGGCGTTACCGTGGAAAAAGGATATTACTTGTTCACCCTCACCGGTATTGTCAACAGGCGCTTCGATCTGGTACAAGGCGGCACCATCCGATGGAACGGCACTCCCTACGATTCGCAAATAGACCTCCGTGCCCTCTACAGCACCCGATTGAGTTTGGGCCCTGTACTGGATGAATACAAAGGCATACGAACAGACCTTCAGCTCTACCTCCTCTTGCGCGATGACCTGATGAACCCAACCATCGACTTCCAAATCAAAGCACCACAGGCCACCTCTGATGCCCAAGCCAAGTTGGAAAACTACTTTGCAGACAAAGACCGATTGAACCGACAAGCCTTTGCGGTGCTCAGCATGAATACCCTTTTGGCCGAAGACGGAACCAATAGCGGAGGCGGAGTTTTCTCGCAAACCAATATCACCAACAATACCTACCAAGTGCTTACCAGCCAGGTGTCGAACTGGTTGAACTCTGGCGTGAATTTCATCGATATCAACGTAAACTATGTGGGGTCAGAAGATCCGGGTGTTACCAATGATGAATTTGAAGTAGGACTGTCGAAAAAGCTCCTCAACGACAGACTCACCATCAACGGCGAATTTGACGTGCCCGTGGGGGAGGCACAGAACCAACAACAACAAGTGCTGGTTGGCGATGTGGAACTGGTGTACGACATTACCCCCGACGGACGTTTTAAAGCCAGGGTTTTTAACGAAACCAATGACCAGCTCAACGGACAGATTACCACGACTTACACCCAGGGACTGGGTATTTTTTATACCACAGATTTTCAGACCTTTCCCGACCTTGTGCGCAAGATCATGGGCATTAAGCCCAAAAATGAGGGCAAGGTAAATTCCGATGAAGTGGACTAAAGCACAATGCCTGGCCATTTTAGGGCTTCCGCTCACTGCCGAACCAGAGCAGGTGCGCAAGGCCTATCGGCAATTGGTCAAGCGTTGGCATCCGGATGTCAATCCAGATCCACAAGCCATATTTCAGTTTAGGAAAATTCAACAAGCCTATGATCAGCTCAGCAGCAATAGCTTCCGCAGAGAGTCTGTAATTATTACCCCTACTGCTGAACAGCGCGAGCAAGAAGAGCTTGAAAAGAAAGAGAAGCGGCGGAAAATGCGCGAGGCTTACCTCCGCAAGAAAGCAGAAAAAGAACGCCTAGAAGCCGAAAGAAGAAACCGCGAATTCAAGTATTACGCCTTGTTTACCTTGGCCTTTATCTTGCTGAACTTGGGTTCGTACAAGGGAAGAATGCTCTACACCCGATGGAATGTTCTCCAAAACCCCGATACTACCTATTGCGAGGTTACTTACCTGAGCTATCGGCAGTGTCATTACCGCTATCAGGTGAATGGACAGTATTATTCCGGTGAGCGAAGAACCCGAAAAGTAGGGGCCAATATGGTGAGTGGTAACGGACTTCCACTGCGAGAAGGACAACAGTTTCGCTTGGTGTATCGCTCAGAAGAACCGGAAGATCATTTTATTGACTACCAGGGATACAGCATGGAAACCCTGCAACAGTATGCCCAACAGAGTCAGCTTATGGCGAAGTATTACTTCTCTGAAACCGATTCTACACTGCAACTGCAAGCAGACTGTTTTATTTGGCGGCTCTATAGAGACCGTGGCTTGAAAGGTTGGGCTGATCTCTATTTTGCGCAAACCTCTTGGATGGACAATATTCAAAACAACAGCAGAACGTTTGCCTCTTGGCTAGAGAGCTCCGCAGGGCAACAGGCTTTGAAAGAATGCACATTGCCGTAGAGGCTACCTTTGCTCCACATCCAAACTTTGATTTATGCTGCCCAAAGGCACCCGAGATTTCTTGCCCGAAGACATGCGCCGTAGAGACTTTATCCTCGGCATTATTGAATCGGTCTTCCAACGGTACGCATTTGAAAAGATTGAGACTCCTTCCATAGAACTCAACAAAACCCTTTCTGGTAAATACGGAGAAGAGGGCGACCGCTTGATGTTTAAGGTGCTGCCAAGAGGAAGAAAGCTCGAGGAGATGGCCGGTAAGAGCCTTCCTGAAATGCAGCAAGCCGTAGAAGAGGCCATGCGCTATGATCTCACCGTGCCTTTTGCCCGCTTTGTGGTAGACCATCGCAACAGCTTGCAGTTTCCCTTCAAGCGCTACCAGATTCAAAATGTTTGGCGGGCTGATCGTCCGCAAAAAGGTCGATACAGAGAGTTTACCCAATGCGATGCCGATGTGGTTGGTGTGGCTGGCTTGGTGCAAGATGCCGAGTTGATGCATTTGTATGATGAGGTTTTTCAATTGCTCGGACTGTCGGTTAACCTTCATCTCAACCACCGCGCACTCTTGCAATCGTTGGCCGAAAAAGTAGGCGCAGCAGATCGCTTGATTCCCTTTACGGTGGCTTTGGATAAGCTCGATAAGATTGGTTGGGAGGGTGTACGCAAAGAATGGGAAGCTGCAGGAATTGGTTTTCACCAAGATGTGGTCACCTTGTTTGAAACCGAGCTCGCCCTCAATGATGCGTCTATTAAAAGTTTGGAGGAACATCTGCCCGAGGGCACTGCCAAAGAACGCGCCCTGAACGATCTCAAGCAGCTGCAATTGCTCATGGATGCCGCGCCTTTAAAGCATGCCCGCTTGCGCTTAGACCTAAGCTTGGCGCGCGGACTGGATTACTACACCGGCTGCATCTTTGAAGTAAAGGCCAAAGACGCAGCCGTTGGAAGCATTGGCGGCGGTGGTAGATATGACGATTTAACCGCTGTTTTTGGGCTGAAAGACACCCCGGGCGTGGGCATCTCCTTCGGTTTAGATCGCATTCAA
>CAZDPF010000045.1:0-14493 GCA_964507215.1 uncultured Chryseobacterium sp.
TCTACACCCACTTCACCTCCCCTATCAGACGTTACCCTGATGTAATGGTACACCGGCTATTGCAACACTATTTAACAGGTGGAGCCACGGTGAATCAGTCGGTTTATGAGGAGATGTGTGCGCACTGTTCTGAGCGTGAAAAGCTGGCCACTTTAGCTGAACGCGCTTCCATCAAATACATGCAAACCAAATATATGGATGGGCATGAAGGGGAGATATTTGACGGCGTTATCAGTGGAATTTCTGATTGGGGCGTTTATGTTGAGCTCAATGAAAACAAGTGCGAAGGCATGATTCGTATGCGGGATTTCCGTGACGATTACTACGTCTATATCGAAAAAGAGCACCGCATTGTAGGCGAAGCTACCGGCAAAACCTATCGCTTAGGAGACCCTGTTCGCATCCGCGTTCGGAAAGTGGATATCGAGCGAAAGCAAATTGACTTTGATCTTTACGTGGGAGATTAGCCTTTTTCTTTCGGAAGGTTTTCGGGCCAGCGCTGGTTATCAGGCTTTATGTCGGCCATCCACGCGTAAGGATCTATGATGACTTCTTCAATCTCCGCAAAGGGAATTGGCAGGATCACCTCCGTGTTTCTGGCTGTCCATGGCCAGATTGGGGCGTAGATAAAGTTGCCTTGCTTAGAACGGGTAGTGAGGTCTGTAGGAACATAAACCCATCGGCTTTCGCCATTCTTCAAACGCAGCTGAATTTCCAGCGGCATGGGGAAATCGCCTTCCATTTTAATGGTCAACGCACTGCCTTCCGCATGCGGTTTTACTTGTTGAAGAGCATAATCAATGCTTTGGGTGGTGCCTATCCACAAATCATGGAACCAATGGAGCTGCATTCCGCTTCGTCTTTCCAGAATGCGGAGTAAATCGTCTGGTTGGGGGTGTTTGAAAGCCCATAGCTGAAAGAATTCGCGCAAGCCTGAACGAAGAGCTTCTTGTCCGATGATGTACTCCAATTGTGCCAAATACAGACTACCCATGCTATAAGCCGAAGCGCCATAGGTTCTGTTGCGACAATAGTGATCCGCTGGAGTTGATAAGGGCTCCTCTAAGCGCTTCTCTTTTAATCGCCTAAAGGCTTTGTAGCTTCCTTCATGGGGGTTGATTTCCTCCAATTTGAACAGCGCGTTGATCAGTACATTTTCGGCATAAGTTGTAAAACCTTCATCCATCCAAGGATAGCGCTGCTCATCAAATCCCAGCACCCCATAGTACCAGTTGTGGGCGGCCTCGTGCACCATCAAGGCTATCATGCCACCCATATTGTCTTTGCCGCCTTGACCCAAAATCATAGTGCACATAGGGTATTCCATTCCTCCATCACCCCCTTGTATCACCGAAAACTGGGGGTAAGGATATTGCCCAAATTCTTCACTCATGAGCACCATGAAGCGCTCGGTATAATCTTCTAGTGTCTGCCAGCTACTTTCATCTGTGTCAGGCAGTCTGAGAAAATAGAGATCCACTCCATTGGTCGAACGACGATGAGTCACTTTGAAGTAAGGATCTGCCGCCCAGGCAAAATCGTGTACATTCTCTGCCTTGAAATGCCAGCTCTGTTTTTTGGCCTTTTGCTTTTCTGCCTTTTCTTGGCAATAAACCTGGGCCACCCGCGCATCCAGTTCACAGGCATTCAAAAGCACACCTGTGCCGCCTAGAACATAGGACGCATCAATGTTGATGGCTACATCAAAGCTGCCGAAATCACCAAAAAACTCTCGGTTCACGTACTGCTGGGTATGCCAACCCCTGGGCGAATACGCCGCCAACTTGGGGTACCATTGGGTCATGGTGTAGTCTACGCCTTCGTCATTCATTCTGCCGCTTCTGCGCACTTGCTTTGGCACTTGGCTATTGAAAACAGTTTCTATGGTAGTCGTTTGTCCTGGAAGAATGGGCGAGGTTAAATCGATTCGCAAAAGCGTTCCATAAACATCAAAATCAACGGCTTGACCATCTACTTTAATCAATTCCATTTCGTGAAACCCAATTTCCTCAGGCGCTAGTTTTCCGATGCGCTTGCTAATTCGGCTGTCAGGATCGGGTAAATACTGGCTTCGTTCATCCATCATACTGCCTGGCCGAAAGGCATTAAAGTAGAGATGGAAGTACAGTCTACGCAGTGTATCAGGACTGTTATTGACGTATTTAATCTTCTGATTGCCTGTAAATTGATGCTTCTTTACATCAAAATCTATCGCCATCTCATAGTGCACTTCTTGCTGCCAATAGTTGGGCGTTTGTGCGTTAAGAACAAATGATTCGGCTGCCAATAATCCACCAATTAAAAGAATCCATTTTCTCATCCTAACAATGCTTTTAATGTATCTGTAGTGGCCAATCGGGGGCCTTTTTCGGTCATGGTAAGCAGTCCGCACTCATGCACCGGATCGTGTTCGAAGAACAAGATGTGTTGTTTTTCTGCGGCTTCTGGAAGTATCCTACTTTTCTCTTCCATGGTAAGTAAAGGCCGGGTATCATAACCCATCACATAGGGTAAAGGAATATGCGCAGACGAGGCAATCAAATCGCCCATGAAGACGATGGTTTGTCCGTTGTAATCAATCACGGGAAGCATTTGGGCATCGGTATGCCCATTCACCACATGCACATCAAATCCCAAAGGCGTACTTACCCGCTGATCGTCGGCTCTCATGTTAATCCAATTTAATTGTCCGCTTTCTTGAATGGGCAAAATATTGTCTTTCAGAAAAGAGGCCTTCTCTCGACCGTTGGGTTCTGTGGCCCATAGCCAATGTCTTCGATTGCTCCAAAAGCGTGCATTGGGAAAAGCAGGACGTAGTTCTCCCTTGGCATTGCGCTCAATTGCGCCGCCTACATGGTCAAAGTGCAAGTGGGTGAGGAAGACATCTGTAATATCATTTCGATGAAAACCATGCTGCTCAAGACCCTGATCCAAGGAGTCATTTCCATGTAAATAGTAGTGACTAAAGAATTTTTCGTCTTGTTTGTTGCCAATTCCGGTATCGATCAAGATTAAGCGATCTCCATCTTCGATCAAAAGTGAGCGCATGGCCCATCTACATAAATTATTCTCATCGGCCGGATTGAGCCTGTTCCACAGACTTTTAGGAACCACGCCAAACATAGCGCCGCCATCGAGTTTGAAATATCCGGTGTTAATAGAGTAGAGCTTCATGGGCTTTGTAACTTGCTGAAGTAAAATGGCAATATGCTAAAGATCGCGTTACCTATCGTCACTATTGCACTACTTATCAGCTGTAATCAGCAAAAATCTGCTGATAGCGCGGCTCATTGGGCATCTGTAGATAGCTTAAGTTATTCCACTCATGAGCACAAAAAGCAATTATTTGATTGCGAAGAGCCCGGTAAACCTTGTGTAAAGGTGGAGCTCTTTAGATTACAAATTGAATCGGAGGGCGCGGCTGCAGACAGTATTAAGCAGCAAGTGAATAAGCGATTTTTGAATTTATACGGCGAGGAGCAAGAGGGACAAACGGTGCATTTTCATGTAGATGACGTCATGAATGATTTCATTGACGAGTACGCTATGATTGTGCATGACATGCCTGATTATTCTGCTGAATGGATTCTTGAACGTACTGCCGAAGTGAATTTCAATAAACTCGGCGTTTTTGGCGTGAGCTTTATTGATTTCAGTTATACCGGTGGTGCCCATGGCAATAGTTTACTGCTGTACAGCAATTTCAGCACAGCCCATGGAGCGGCCATTCACTTAGAAGATCTCTTCCATTATGGCGATAGCATGCGCCAACAAACGGAGTTACTCTTCCGAAGAAGCCAAAACATCTCTGTGAATACGCCGCTTAATGATGCAGGTTTCTTTTTTGATGAGCAGGGTTTCTATTTGCCAGACAATTTCTTTCTCTCAGACCTAGGGGTTCACTTTTTCTACAATCCCTATGAAATTGCGCCTTATAGCTATGGTGCTATAGAGTTTTTTATGACGTGGAAAGACTGCGAACCTTTTTTGAAAGCCGATTGGAAACATCTGGCTGAAATCTTGAAAGGAGTTGATTCTCAATCTACTCCAACCGAAGCCTAATCATAGAATGTTGCAGCAACTGCACAATCTTCTTCAAGCGCCTTTCCCAAATTCCAACTCGCCCGATGAACAAATCAGACAAGCGGGAGGCATTGGCATGCTCATCAGTTTGGCCCTGTTTGTCTTTCAGCCCTTTGGCTTAAGCGATTCCAACAGCTCATTGTGGCTACTGTTGATCTGCCTCGTTTTTGGCCTGATCACCACTGTGGTCATACTGCTCAACGGATGGCTTTTACCCAAGGTGAATCCAAAAGACTTTTCAGAAAAGAATTGGACGGTAGGAAAGGAAATACTTTATGTGTTGTGGAATTTTTTTACTGTAGGATGTGCCAATTTCCTGTTTATGTGGATACTAGGAAATGCAATGACCATCAATAACTTTTTGTGGATGCAGCTCTCTACTTTAATGGTAGGCGGATTTCCAGTGGCTCTATCCACCATTTGGCAGCACAACAGATTGCTTCGTCGTTCATTGCAGGAAGTAGCCCAAATGCAAGATTTACATAAAGATCACCATTTGAGGCATCTGGATGATGTGGAAGAGACATCAACCGAAAGACTCCTCAAACTCGAAGGAAAGAATCAAGATGAGGTGTTGGTTTTTCCCGCCAACAAGCTTCGGTATTTATGCGCTGATGGAAATTATGTAGAAGTATACCACGCCCCTGATCATCTACAAAAACCTGCAGTCATCAGAACCACACTCTCAGAATTGGAATCACAATTAGAAGGCTTTCCATTCATACAACGTTGCCACAGGAAATACTTGGTACAACTAGAAGAAGTAGATCATTATTCTGGGAATGCACAAGGGCTCAAGCTCCATCTTCATGGAATCAGTGAGCCTATTCCTGTAAGCCGATCTTATCTACAAAGCGTGAGAGCTTATTTGCAGTCTTGAATCTTATCTGCAATCTTCTGCACCCGGCCTTCGTGTCTTCCTCCTTCAAATTCAGTTGATAAGAATGAATCCAGACAGGCTATCGCCACATCGGTAGCTATATATCGGGCGGGCAAAGCCAGTACATTGGCATTGTTATGCGCTCTAGCTAAAGCAGCCAATTCTGCATTCCAACAGAGGGCAGAACGAATACCGGCGTACTTATTCACCGTCATATTGATGCCATTGCCGCTACCGCAAATAACCAAGCCGTAATCGGCTTCTTCCGTCAGAACAGCACAAGCCACGGGATGGGCATGATCAGGATAATCTGCACGATCTTCAGAATACGCACCAAAATCCAACACCAGATGTCCCGCTTCTAAAAGATGTTGTTTGAGCTGCTCTTTGAGTGCATAACCTGCATGGTCTGATCCAATGGCCAATGTCATGATTGTCTAATTTGGGTGCAAAGGTGAGCATTGCAACTCAATTGTGAATAGCTGTTAATAGTCTGCACAAAGCTTTGATTATGAACCCTTAGTTTTCAACATCCTCTTGGCTTTTGAGTGAATAAACTGAAGAAAAGTGCGGGTAACTACCATTTTGATGGAAATGAAAAAAGATGTAAGGCAACAAAGAAGTGGATGACGCAAGCACAAACTTTCACAAGTTTTCATCGTTCAATTCACAAACACTGGCGGTTTACTGACTATGATAAGGCCCAATACTTATTCACCAAGCGGCAGTAATGTATTCTCAACGCAACTTGTGAATAGAGAGAGCATACCTTTGCCTTTGAACTTCTTAGCAGAATGGAACGTGTTCATGAGCTGTTCATAAAACAGAGAATCTGTTGATGTCAAGTAAATATGACCACAATATTTCCACAGTATGAACAGACCATATACAACAACATTGTTCTTTTTTAAAAAATTTAAAATCCTCTTGTTAATTATTATTAATGCTACAGCTGTTTGTGCGCAGCCAATAGATAGTTTAGAGCAGGTAGTTTACCGTTACGAGAATGGAGCCGTGAGTTCAGAGGGCGGCTTGAGAAATGGCCAGCCCGATGGCTACTGGAAGAGCTACTATCGCAATGGAAAGCTGAAAACAGAAGGAAATCGAGTGGATTATCAACTAGATGGAACTTGGAAGTTTTACAGTGAAGCGGGCGATTTGACCCTTACCATAGATTACAGCGAGGATAAGAAGAATGGTTTGCGAACCACGTATTTAGATTCACAGGCAGTCAAGCAAGAGCCATTTGTGAATGACAAGCGCAGCGGATTGGTGAAAGAGTTTGATAAGTTGGGCAGACTGCTGCTGGCTACTCCTTTTGTGGAAGATTTAGAACAAGGACAAGGTTATGCTTATGATTCTACAGGGGTTATTCAAACGCTTTTTACTTATAAATCAGGTGTTTTAGTAAGAAAACAACCGATTAATCGATATGATCGATTAGGACGAAAGCAGGGTACTTGGATGGAATTTTATCCCAATGAACAGGTGAAGGTTGAGGGTACCTACCGCAATGATCTGAAGAATGGCTACTGGAAGTACTACAAGAAGAGCGGAGATCTTATTCGCACAGAGTTTTGGATAGATGGTGTTTTACAACAAGAGGAAGGAAAGACGGAAAAGATGGAGATCCGAAAGGAAATTCATGCAGAAACGGGCGCCCTTAAATATGTTGGCTCTTATTTGAACGGCAAGAAAAACGGTGTTCAGCGCGAATATGATGAGGATGGAAATATCATTAAATCAGCTGTTTATATCGCTGATCAACTCTTAGAAGAAGGGGGTACCATTGATGAGCAAGGAAGAAAGCAAGGCCATTGGAAAGCGTTTTATGCCGATGGCACGCTGAAGTATGAGGGTGATTATATAGATGACGAACGCACAGGTTTGTGGATTTACTATTATCCCAACGGCCGTGTAGAGCAGAAGGGAAGATTTCGTTTTGACAAGGAAGAAGGCAGTTGGTTATGGACCTATCCCAACGGGCAAACCTGGCGAGAGGAAGAGTATATAAATGGTCTGGAAGACGGTTTGTCTATTGAGTATGATTCTGCCGGTACTGTGATTGCTCAAGGGGAGTATGTGGAAGGACTGCGCGAAGGCAATTGGTTTTTAGAAGTAGGCGACCACAGAGAAGAAGGTTCTTACTTTGAGGGAAATAGAGTTGGAAAATGGGTGCATACCTATGTTGATATTGACCAGCTGCAGTTCGAAGGTGGTTATGAAAATGGCCAAGAGAACGGAACACATGTTTACTATTACCCCAATGGTCAGGTGAAGCGACGAGGGGCTTACACTTTTGGAAAGCGCATCGGACTTTGGGAGTTTTTTACAGAGGATGGTCTTCGTTTTTTAACCATTGAATACGACAGCAACGGCGAAGAAATTCGGTACAACGGGGTAAAAATTAAAGATGGAAAAAGACGCTGAGGGCAATCCTTGGATTACCCAATCTATTGAAACCCGATACGATAATCCTTGGATTAGACTAGAGCATCACGAGGTAATCAATCCTTCAGGAGGTGCTGGAATTTATGGCAAGGTGCACTTCAAGAACTTAGCCATCGGCATTATTCCCATCGATGAAGAAGATCACACTTGGTTGGTGGGGCAATACAGATACCCTTTACATACCTACTCTTGGGAAATACCCGAAGGAGGTGGGCCATTGGGAATTGATCCTTTGGATTCAGCCAAAAGAGAGCTCTTGGAAGAATGCGGACTACTGGCCACTAACTGGAATTTGCTCTTAGAAATGCATCTGAGCAACAGCGTTTCTGATGAGCGTGCGTTGATTTATGAGGCCAGTGGATTGAAAAAAACAGCTGCAGCGCCCGAAGAAACAGAACAACTTCAGCTTAAACGACTTCCTTTCAGTGAAGCCGTAGAAATGGTGTATAAAGGCGAAATCACAGACAGTATAAGTGTAGCCGGAATTCTCCGGCTACACCTCAAACGTCTTCAAAACATGCGTTAAAAATCAAACTTGATTCCCTGTGCCAAAGGAAGTGTTCTTCCATAGTTCAGGGTATTGGTTTGTCTGCGCATATAGGCCTTCCAAGAATCAGAACCAGATTCTCTACCTCCACCAGTTTCTTTTTCACCACCAAAGGCTCCGCCAATCTCTGCACCAGAGGTACCGATGTTCACATTGGCAATTCCACAATCAGATCCAGCAGCTGATAAAAAGCGGTGCGCAAACTGCATGCTATCTGTAATTATGGCAGAACTCAAACCTTGTGGAACGCCATTTTGCATCGCAATAGCTTCTTCTTCCTCACGGAACTTCATGAGGTAAAGAATAGGCGCAAAGGTTTCATTCTGCACAATATCCATATGATTCTCAACCTCAGCAATGCAAGGCTTTACATAACAACCACTTTCATAGCCTTCTCCTTTCAGTACACCACCTTGTACCAACATGGTTCCGCCTTGCGCTATTACTTGATCTAGTGCATTGAGATACAGCTGCACAGCATCTCTGTCAATCAATGGGCCTACATGGTTAAGCTCATCCAGTGGACTACCAATACGAAGCTGAGAATAGGCATTAACCAGCGCATCTTTGAGTCGGTCATATATGCTCTCATGCACAATTACACGGCGAGTACTTGTACAGCGTTGACCAGCGGTGCCAACTGCACCAAATACCACTGCGCGCATGGTCATTTCCAAATCAGCGTCTTTGGCCACAATAACTGCATTGTTACCTCCTAACTCCAAAATGCTACGACCTAAGCGTTGTGCAACAGCACTGCCTACTTTTCTTCCCATGCGTATAGAACCAGTAGCGCTGATCAAAGGAACGCGGGTGTCTGAAGTCAGCCATTCTCCTACTTTGTAGTCGCCAGTAATCACTGAGCTGATTCCAAGAGGTAGGTTGTTGTCTCTAAATACTTCTGTGATAATATTTTGACAAGCCACCGCGCACAATGGCACTTTTTCAGATGGTTTCCAAATGGTTACATCTCCACATACCCAAGCAATTGCGGCATTCCAAGACCAAACAGCAACAGGGAAATTAAATGCAGATATTACGCCTACCGTTCCCAAGGGATGCCATTGTTCCATCATGTGATGAGCAGGCCGTTCACTTTTCATGGTAAGACCATAGAGCTGACGAGAAAGACCAACTGCATAATCACAGATGTCTATCATTTCTTGAACTTCTCCCAATCCTTCTTGAAGAGACTTTCCCATTTCATAAGAAACCAATTGCCCCAAAGCCTCCTTTTTCTCGCGCAGCTTTTGTCCAAATTGCCTAACAATCTCTCCTCTGTGTGGAGCTGGCATTTCTCTCCATGTTAAAAAGGCTTTGTGAGCCTCAGCCATGATGAGGTCATAAGTTGCGCGATTGGTGACTTCTACCGAAGCTATAAGTTCCCCTTTTACAGGAGAGTAGGAGTCAATCCATTGGTTGCCATCACCAGAGAGCCATTCGCCATGACTACTGCCTGAATTTTTCGCAGAAATGCCCAATTCACTTAACATTGCCGCGATTCTATTTGCGTCCATTGCAGGGGGTCTTAGATTTACGGCAAAAGTACTGCCTTCACCATGCCTGATGAAGAAAAACCCATTTTAGCTACTTGCGAACCATTACATCTCATCGGAGAAAATGATTTTGGCCAAACCTTAGAACTCCTCAATACCATTTCCAATAAGCTACTGTTGGCCTATCGCAAAGCGGGAAGTATAAGCGGAAATCACTATCACACAGGCAATGAGGACAGTAAAAATCCGGAAATCCTGTATTTAATTGCGGGCGAAGTGCAGCTGGAACTCGAGCATTTACCCACAGGATTAAAAGAGGGCTTTCCGGCTTCTGCCCCATGTAAAGTGCAGATTTACCCGAATACTTTGCATCGTTTATTGGCTAAAACAGATATTATATTCTTAGAAATGAATAGCTTGGAAGAACATCAACGCGATACTTTGTACCCATAGTTATTTGGAATCATTTTAAATAAGATCCGCCTGATCTACCTTTGCCCCATGAAGAGCACTTTTCTAACAACTGCTTTGTTCATCGGCTTGCTGTTGACTTCTTGTGCACCCAAGAATTCCGGTGAACAAACCGCTGAGCCATCAGCAGCGCCTACTATTATTGCCACCACAAGCTTGGTGGCCGACCTTGTTTCGCACATTAGTCCAAAAGGCATACAGGTAAAGGGCTTGATGGGTGCAGGTACAGATCCACACTTATACAAACCTACCTTCAGTGATTATGAGGCTATTGAGTCTTCTAATTATTTGATTTTATCGGGTTTGCACTTAGAGGGAAAAATGGCGGAAGTGATGATGGGATTGCAATCATCGAAAAATGTATATGAGCTGTCCAGTCCTTTTCAAGTTGACGATAAAATCAAGAGTAATGATTTTGCTGACGGCTATGATCCCCATTATTGGATGGATGTGCAATTGTGGAAGAAAGCAGCGAAGCATTGCAGCCTGGAACTGAAGAAATGGTTTCCTGAACAAGCAGATAGTATTGAGTGGTATACCCAAAATTATCTCGTTGAATTACAGCAATTACACAGTGCAATTGAAGATTGGACAGCAGGTATTCCAGAGGAGAAAAGAGTGATCATCACCTCTCATGATGCGTTGAATTATTACGCAAGAGCCTACCGTTATGAAGTGCGGAGCTTACAAGGTTTTTCTACTGCCGCAGAGTTTGGCTTGAAAGACGTGAAAGACTTAGTAGACTATATTATTGAAGAAGAGATTCCTGCAGTTTTTGTGGAGAATATTGTTTCAGATCAAGCCCTCAACGCCGTGGTTGAAGGCTGTAAGGAAAGGGGGTGGCAAGTGAAAATAGGCGGCTCTTTGTATACTGATGCGCTTGGAGAAAAAGGCAGTGGAGCAGACACTTATATCGGAATGCTTAGGCACAATGCCCAAACAATGAAAGCGGCCCTCAGTGGGGATGAATGATCTGCTAGAATTTCTCAGTTTGAGTGACCCAAATGTTCGGTTTGTGGTCATTAGCAGTGTGCTGTTGGGAATTGCGGCTTCAGCGGTTGGGGTGTTTGCCTATCTCAGAAGAAATACGCTTGTGGGTGAAACTGTGGCCCATAGTATGCTTCCAGGAATAGGTTTCGCATTTATGATCAGTGGTAGCCGCGATCCATTGTTCTTGGTCTTGGGGGCTATTGTGGCCGGTTGGATCAGTGTATTATTTATGGAGTGGATTGCTAAAAAGGGTCCGCTCAAGAATGATATAGCCTTGGCCATTACCCTCACAGGTTTCTTCGCTATTGGTATACTGCTCATGACGCATATTCAGCGAGGTGGATATGGCGATCACAGCGGTTTGGATCACTATATTTTTGGAAATGTGGCCGCAATGACAAGGCAAGATACCTTGGTGTTTGGCGGGTTGGCCCTGCTAGTGCTCACGGTTTTGGGCGTCATGTACAAGGAACTAAAACTCTTTAGTTTCAATCCGGAATATGCCCAGGCCAATGGTTTACCAACCAAAGCCATCGAAATAGGCTTGAGCACTATTACCATTTTGGCCATTGCCGCTGGTATCAAAGCGGTAGGTATTGTTTTGATGGCCGCTCTGCTGATCATTCCTTCAGCTGCCGCTCGCTATTGGATGGGTAGATTGAATGGTATGCTTTGGCTTTCTGCACTGTTCGGAGCAGTATCTGGCATATTTGGGGCATTTATTAGCTACCAGTATAGCGGACTCCCAACTGGGCCCTTGATTGTAGTGATGTTGGCGCTTTTAACGGCGCTGAGCGTTCTTTTGGCTCCTCGCACGGGCTTGGCCGCTAAGCACATTAGAAAGCTTAGGAGGGGTAGGCAAATGCGCGCAGAGAACTTCGTGAAGCAAGTGTACCAACTGGCTGAAAACTGCAATGATTTTGAGTGTACTTTTTCGATGTTGGAGATGAGGGCTCGCTTCGCCTATTCGCGACGAGAAGCTTACCGAGCCATGCGTTTGGCTGTGGCTTTCGGTTGGGTGTTGCCTAAAATGGGTGGAGTAAGGCTTACTGCGCGGGGGAAGGAAAAGGGTCATCAAGTGAACCGATTGCATAGACTTTGGGAGATTTATTTGGCCCGAAAGGCCAATACGCCATTGGAATTTGTGCACGAGACAGCAGAAGTGATGGAGCACATCCTCACGCCAGAACTGGAAACAGAGATCATGAACGAGCTGGGCCTGTGCGAGAATTTTGATCCGAAAAGCGAAATTCACCAAGTCCTGTCATGAGCGGATCCACAGCCATCATTCTCACTGGAACTTTAGTGGCATGGCTCTGCGGCGTATTGGGCGTTTTTCTGGTGCTCCGTAAGATGAGTATGTTGGGTGATGCTATCTCTCATGCCGTTTTACCCGGTATAGTGTTGGCCTATTTGGTGAGTGGAGATAGAAGTTCTCCTCTTTTGTTGATCGGTGCAGCAGTCTTCGGTGTAGCGGTAACCTTGTTGATTGAGGGATTGACACGCAAGGCGGGTATGCAAAGAGATGCCAGTGTAGGGACGAGTTTTACCCTCTTTTTCTCGGTTGGAATCATACTGGTATCGTTGTTTGCCAGCCAGGTAGATATTGATGCTGATTGCGTGTTGCATGGAGAGATTGCCTTGGTTCCTTTTGATACCTGGAGCTTGGGGAATATCAATATGGGACCGAGACAGATCAGCATACTCGGAGGGAGTTTGCTTCTTGTGTTATTGGTATTGTGGAGAGGGTATAAGGGCTTCTATCTAACCAGCTTTAATACTGAATATGCAGCCTCGCTTGGGATGGCCACCATGGGTTGGCATTATGTTTTGATGAGTGGGGTTTCTCTGGCTACGGTGGTAAGCTTTGAAGCGGTAGGTGCCATTTTGGTGGTAGCATTCTTGGTTATTCCTCCTGCTGCCGCATGGATTTGGTCGAAGCGTTTGCCGGAAATGATTGCGCTCACCATGTTAATTGGTGCACTGTCGGCTTGGCTGGGTTACCAATTGGCCAGGTGGACAGACAGCTCTATTTCTGCAGGAATGAGCGTTGCAGCCCTATCCATTTTGATTCTCACCATCCTAGTGCATCCTTCTACGAGTCCTTGGAAAAAATGGTTTGGTAGAAGGGTCATTTCCCCGCACAAGCCCTTTTAATCTCCAGGCAACCAAAAACGCCAAGGGAGTAAGGCATCCGCTCCTGCATAGTCAATTCCAATGCGCGGACCTGACCGTATTGTAGTCAGAAATTGATTGACGGGGCCTGTCAATTCAAGCGGAGGTTGAGATAGATTATGCCCAGACATTTGGGCCGTTATACCCAATGTTTTTCCCACTCTTCCAGGACCATGAATGCGCTGCATATCTATTGGATCCTTGATGCGTTGTATTCCTCTAATCAAAACAGCATCGGCCTTGCCTTCTCTGTTGGTAACAATGTTGAAGAGGTGGTGCATTCCATAGCATAGGTAGATGTACGCATGGCCCGAAGGCCCAAACATGGGAGCCGTTCGAAGTGTTGGATATCCTTTTCGCGCATGAGAGGCCGCATCACCATAATGGCGATACGCTTCCGTTTCAACAATTCGAAAGCAGGCAATCGTTCCACCATTCTGATGCACGCGCAGTTCTGCTCCAATCAATCCGCGAGCAATTTGAACCACATCAGCACCCGCGAGATAGTTTTTGAGGAAAGCATTCATGACCTAGGTTACAGTGCAGGAAGATTGTTGCGGGAGAAATTTGCAAAAAATAGAACGCACCATGCATTTTGAATTAGACGTGCTCCAACGCAGCGAAAGCATTCCGGTAGTAGTAGACTTCTGGGCGGCCTGGTGTGGCCCATGTAGGGTTTTGGGACCCATTATAGAATCTTTGGCCGCCAATGCCAACGGGCGTTGGGAATTGGTGAAGGTAGATACGGAGGCCCATCCAGATTTGATGCAGCACTACCGGATTCAAGGGATTCCAGCGGTGAAGATGTTCTTCAAAAGGGAAGTGATTGCTGAGTTTACCGGAGCTCTTCCTGCGCCGCAGATTCAAGCGTGGCTAGATGAGCATATACCAAGTCCGGAAAAAGAGGCGTGGCTAGAGCTGAAAGAGAATCTCGAATGGCCACCGAATGCAGAGCAGTTCTCCATTATGCAAGAGCGCGCGGAAGAATGGAAGGGAATAGAAGACTTTGTAGAGCATTTATGGCGAGCCCAGGCTTTGCTCAATCCGGAAGATGTGTGGAACAATCCTCCCAAAAATTTGGAATGGAATACGCTCTGGAGTGGTTTCCAATGGTGGCCCAAGAACGAGGACCCCTACATGCGCTGGAAGTTGCTATGGCAAGAGATGAAATGGGAAGATTTGATAGAGACTCTGCTGCAACCGATCATGCTTCACCAAAAAGAACGTGAGAACGCCCGATTGGGCTTGGTGTTGCTATTTGCTCTCTTGGGAAAAGACCATGCACTCTCGGTGAAATACCGAAGAAGATTTAGCATGGCCTTGTATTGATGAGTGGAGGTCCCGGGCGGATTCGAACCGCCGTACAAGGTTTTGCAGACCTCTGCCTAGCCACTCGGCCA
>CAZDPF010000046.1:0-8443 GCA_964507215.1 uncultured Chryseobacterium sp.
GGCGTACCTACCAAGGCTGCACGTATGGATCTCTATGCCTATGCTACCCATGGCGCATTGGTAGGTAGAAAAGACCATCTGATCAGTCCTGCCCTGGACTTCTCTACCCACCAAAATATTAGTCTCAGCTATGACCACGCCTACGCCAGACGAAATGGTCAGTCTTATGATACCTTGATCGTTTCTGTGTCTACCAATTGTGGGCAAACTTGGACTGAAGTGCAACGCAGGGTTCATGGACAAGGAAGTGGATTGGCCACCAGAAGTAATGTGACCAATGCTTTTGTGCCTACTCAAGCGGCTGATTGGTGCGGATTGGGGGCGGTGATTTGCTCGAGTGTTGATCTTAGCGCTTTTGATGGGATGAGCGGCGTTCAAGTGAGATTTACTACAGTAAGTAATCGCGGAAATCGGCTGTATCTTGACAATATCAACATCAATGGAACCGCAGCTACCATGCCGATGGCTGATTTTGCTGCTTCTCGTACTGCATGCGCCCAATATGATGTGAGCTATTTGAATCTATCTGCCGGTGTGGTGGATAGCGTGCGATGGATTTTTAATGGCGCCCAACCATCTACTTCTACCTTGTCTCAACCAACAGTGCGCTATTCTCAAGCAGGCAGCTATCCCGTAGAGCTCAGGGTATACAATGCGCTGGGAGGAGACACCTTGGTTCGAAATGCCTACATTCAAGTACAGCCCAACGCAGATGTACAACTTTCGCTCAATGTAAATAGTGGTTTCTGTGCCAATACAGATGTTCAGCTTTCTTTAAACCAAATAGGACAAGGCAGCAACCCTACTTATGAATGGTTTGTGAACGGAACAGCCGTTGGTATTGATGACAGTGTGGTAGCGCTTAGTGGGCTACAAACAGGCGACTGGGTATATGCACAATTGGTTTCATCAGAATCTTGTGCATGGCCTGCTGTGGCTTATTCAGACACCTTGAACATTGTCATGAATCCTAATCCAGTGGTTACGGCTGGCCCTATGGCGCCTGTTTGCATCGCTGACGGACCACAATGGTTGAACTTTGGCGCTCCGTCAGGTGGAATTTATACCGGTCCGGGTGTAGTGAATGATACCCTTTACCCGAATCTTTCAGGCTCTGGGGTGAAGATTATCACCTATACCTTCACTGATTCTTTGGGCTGTTCTTCCAGTGCCAATCGCAGTGTACAAGTCTCCTCCAAGCCTGTGTTTTCAGTAGGAAGTCAGGTGGTATGTAACAACGATGCATCTTATACTCCAAACTGGATTTCACCTTCCGGCGGATTGTACATCTTCAATGGAGACACCGTGCAAAGCTTAGATGGCACCTTGCTCAATGTAGGATCTTACAATATGGAATACTATTTCCAAAATGGCGCTTGTGATTCCACCCTGCAGTTCACATTTGATGTAGTGGCAGCACCTCAACAACCCGGCATTGTTCAAAGCAATGATACCCTCTACAGCAGTTTAACGGGTGATTCTTACCGCTGGTATCGCGATGGTTTGAGAATAACCGGCGCCAACGGAGCCAATCATTTCCCAACCCAATCTGGGTATTATCAAGTAGAGATCAGAGATGCCAATGGATGTGCGAATAGGTCTGATAGTCTCCTTATTCAAACAAGCTTCGGTTTGGAAGAACAGTTGAACCGTAGCTTCTCTGTATTTCCCAATCCGAACCAAGGGGTTTTTCAAGTGAAACTTCCCAGTTGGGCACAAGGTGAGTTGACAGTAATCAATGCTGCAGGTCAAGAATTGATCATGCAAGCTATTTCTGGTGGCCAAACAACTTATTCCCTCGCACTTGATCTCCCTACAGGGGTTTATTTGCTGCGCTTCCGGTCTAAGGAACAGGTGGTGAGCCGAAGGATGCTTATTGAATAAGCATTCCTTCTCCCTATACTTTCAAAGGCGCCTCTCGGCGCCTTTTTTAGAAACACTAAATATGTTCCATACCTTAAAAGGATCACGCAAAAAACGAAGGATCCCTATAAAAAAACCACCCCGAGAGGTGGTTTCATTTCATTAGAAATAGGTGGAATGCTTATCCATTCAAAGCCTCTGCACCACCAACAATCTCAAGAATTTCATTGGTAATGGAAGCCTGTCTTGCTTTGTTGTAATCAAGGCGCAAATTGCGCAGAAGCTCTCCCGCATTGTCTGTGGCCTTGTGCATGGCCGTCATGCGCGCCCCATGCTCCGATGCATTAGAATCGAGAATAGCCTTAAACAACTGCGTCCTCAAGGTATTGGGGATCAAATCTTCCAAAATCTCCTGCTTCGAAGGCTCGAAGAGGTAATCTTTGGCTTGTGCTGATGACTCTTGCTCATCTACTTGCACAGGTAGGAAGGCCTCCTGGGTGGTGATTTGAACGCCCGCATTCCGGAAGCGATTGTAAAACAGTTCTACCTGATCATATTCACCCGCGGTAAACCCAGCCATGATTTCATTGGCAATATCTGCGGTAGCTTGAAAGGTGATTTCTGAGAACAACTGCGAGTGATTGGCTACCATCTCCAAACCGCGACGTTTGAATCCGTCAAAGGCTTTCTTGCCAATCACCATTAACTTCACCTCATGACCAGCCGCTTGATGCTGCGTCACAGCTTTAGAGGCCATTTTAATGACATTGGCATTGAAGGCGCCACACAGACCACGGTTGGAAGTAATAACCACCAACAGTACTTTTTTCACCTCCCTCGCTTCGGTAAAACCACCGG
Source organism: uncultured Chryseobacterium sp. (assembly GCA_964507215.1). Taxonomy (GTDB): domain Bacteria; phylum Bacteroidota; class Bacteroidia; order Flavobacteriales; family Schleiferiaceae; genus RFXV01. The sequence goes on from CAZDPF010000046.1 coordinate 2,722, forward strand.
CCTCTCCTTCAATGGAGCCGCTGATATTCACCAAAATCTCACGAAGCTTGTCTGCATAAGGACGCAACTGCTGTATGGCATCCTGGGCTTTCTTCAGCTTGGCAGCAGACACCATCTTCATGGCAGATGTGATCTGCATGGTTGAAGATATAGAGGTAATTCTGTTGCGGAGTTCTTTCAGACTGGCCATACGTTCTAGCTATGCGGTAGACTTATGAGTACTTGGCGGTAAGCTCCTTGGCAGCAGCTTCAATGGCGTTGGTCAGCTCATCAGTGAACTTTCCTAAGCGCAATTGCTCCATCACATCAGCATGCTTAGCACGCATATAACTCACCAATTCTTTCTCAAACTCCTTTACCTTCTCTACAGGTACCCTACGGAGTAAGTTCTTGGTACCACAATAGATGATTACCACTTGGTCTTCTACAGACATCGGTGAATTCACCCCTTGCTTCAAAACTTCTACGTTGCGCTTACCCTTGTTGATTACCGACATGGTAGCGGCATCGAGGTCAGAACCAAACTTGGCAAAGGCCTCCAATTCGCGGTACTGGGCCTGATCGAGTTTCAGCGTACCGGATACTTTCTTCATGGATTTGATCTGCGCCGATCCACCTACACGAGATACAGAGATTCCCACGTTGATGGCCGGACGAACCCCAGAGTTGAAAAGGTCGGCTTCCAAGAAGATCTGACCGTCAGTAATAGAGATTACGTTGGTAGGGATATAGGCCGATACGTCACCCGCTTGGGTTTCGATGATGGGGAGGGCCGTCAAAGAACCTCCACCTTTCACCTTGCCCTCCAAAGAAGGAGGAAGGTCATTCATCTGCTGGGCGATGGCATCGCTACCGTTGATTTTTGCCGCACGCTCCAACAAGCGAGAGTGCAAGTAGAATACGTCACCAGGATAGGCTTCACGTCCTGGAGGACGACGCAACAGAAGCGAAACTTCGCGATAGGCCACAGCCTGCTTAGACAGATCATCATACACGATCAAAGCAGGACGACCCGTGTCGCGGAAATACTCGCCAATGGCAGCACCAGCAAATGGTGCGAAGAACTGCATGGGAGCAGGGTCAGAAGCATTGGCAGCTACAATTACGGTGTAGTCCATAGCGCCTTTGTCTTCCAAAGTCTTCTTGATACCCGCAACGGTTGAACCTTTCTGGCCAATGGCTACGTAGATACAGAAAACTGGCTCTCCGCGCTGATAGAACTCACGCTGATTGATAATGGTGTCAATGGCAACGGTGGTCTTACCTGTTTGGCGGTCACCAATAATCAATTCGCGCTGACCTCTTCCGATCGGAATCATGGCGTCAATGGCCTTGATACCTGTTTGGAGGGGCTCGTTTACAGGCTGACGATAAATTACCCCAGGCGCTTTGCGCTCCAGAGGCATTTCAAAAACTTCACCTTCAATAGGACCCTTGCCATCGATGGGATTTCCTAAGGTATCTACCACGCGACCAATTACCCCTTCACCTACGCGAATGCTGGCGATGCGCTGGGTGCGTTTGGCAATTGAACCTTCTTTGATATCTCCGCTGGCACCGAGCAATACAATACCTACGTTGTCTTCTTCGAGGTTGAGTACAATACCGTTCAGGCCGTTCTCAAACTCTACCAATTCACCGGCTTGGGCATTGTTGAGTCCGTATACACGGGCGATACCATCTCCCACCTGAAGCACGCTGCCTACTTCTTCGAGTTCAGCCTCGCTTTTAAACTGGGTGAGTTGTTGACGAAGGATCGCAGAAACTTCTGCGGGTTTGATATCTGCCATTGTTCAGGCTTTTGCTTTACAGTTCGGGGATGTATAAATTCTGGCTAAAAGAGCTTCTGAGCTCTTTGATCTGATGAGCGACCGATGCGTCGATCTGCTTGTCATCTAAACGCATCACAAAACCACCAATTAACTCAGGGTTGATGCGTTCTTCGATTTCAATTTCAGATTGGGCCCACTCTTTGGCCTTTGCAATCATTTCGTTGCGCTGGGCTTCAGTAAGCGGATGAGCACTGGTGATCTGAAGCTGCTTTATTCCTTTGTGCACGCGCCAAGCCGATTCATAAGCGGCGGCCATTTCTCTTAAAAACATCTCGCGATGCTTTCGGGTGAGCAGCTGAATAAAACGCATGGTCAGCTCGCTTACGTGCTCACCAAAAATCATTTGTATGATTCGCTCTTTCTGATCTGCTTTCACCACTGGGCTCAGCATCATACTACGCAACTCTTTGCTTTGATTCAAGCCTGAGAGCAGCGTTTCCATATCAGCCTTTACTTGATCTTCAGCCTTCTGTTCGATGGCTATCTCGAGCAGGGCCTTGGCATATCGTTGAGCTGAGCGTACCGTGCGCATAGTTCTATTAGTTAGCGCCTACTTCTTTCAGCAGGTCATCTACCATTTGCTGTTGACGTCCTTTATCTGACAATTCTTTGCGCAGCAGTTTCTCTGCAATATCAATAGACAAGGTAGCCACTTGATTTTTCAACTCGGTAATGGCCGCTTGCTTTTGGTTGTGAATCGCTTCTTGGGCAGCCGCTATCATCTTTTCACCTTCTTCGGTGGCTTTTGATTTGGCCTCTGCCACAATAGCATCTTTCATCTCACGGGCTTCCTTGAGAATGCGATCGCGTTCGGCACGCGCTTCATTCAGGATGCGCTCATTGTCTGCCTTCAAGCTAGCCACTTCATCGCGCGCCTTCTCTGCAGCGTTTAATGCGTTTTCAATAGACTCTTCACGAGTCTTCACCGTCTCGAGGATGGGCTTCCATGCCACCCTACGAAGAATAAAAATGAGGATTAGGAAGACCAGTGTGGTCCATACTACCAATCCGATTTCAGGAGTAACGAGATTCATAGTGCTTTTGCTTCCTTGGGTAGGGTTTGGAAAGGGGCCCAGGCCATCCCTGCAGCCCCGTTACCGTTTCTTACTTGATCAGCGCAACAACCACTGCAAACAGGGCAGCACCTTCTACAAGGGCCGCAGCAATGATCATGTTGGTCTGGATCTTACCAGCAGCTTCAGGCTGACGGGCAATGGCATCCATGGCCGATCCTCCGATGCGACCAATACCGATACCTGCTCCGATCACAGCCAGTCCGGCTCCGATTACGGCGATTCCTTCTACCATGATTTGGAATTTAGATTAAACACGCTCTTAATGATGTTCATCAACATGTGCCAAGCCTATGAATAGGGCAGACAACAAGGTGAAGATGTAGGCTTGTAAGGCGGCTACCAACAGCTCAATGAAGTTCATGAACAACACGAACACCACTGAAACAGGGGCAATAGCCATTGACTGGAAAATGAAGATCAGCGAGGTCAAACTTAATATGATGATGTGCCCAGCTGTGATGTTGGCAAACAAACGCACCATCAAAGCGAAAGGCTTGCTGATCACCCCGATGAGTTCTACCGGAATCATCACTATCCACAATGGCAAAGGCACAGGAGGCATAAAGATGTGCTTCCAATATCCTCCATTGGCTGATACATTGGTAACAATTAAGGTCATGAATGCCAAGGTGAAGGTCACCGCAATGTTACCAGTGAGGTTGGAGCTGAAAGGGAAAAAGGGGATCAACCCAATCAAGTTGTTCATCCAAATAAAGAAGAACAAAGTGAGTAGATAGGGCATGAACTTCTTGTAGCGCTCTTCTCCGATGTTAGGACGAGCAATTTCGTCGCGCACAAAAACCACCAAAGGCTCTAAGAAGCTTCCAATGCCTCTGGCCACCAATCCGTTTTTGTACGAACGACCGGCTGCACTGAATAAAAGAATGAGCACCAAAGCCGACATCAACAGGCTGAATACATTCTTGGTGATGCTGAAATCCAAAGGACGTTCATTGGCAACTGCATGATCTTCCCCCTCCACATAGCTCACATAGGCACCATGGTCATTGGGAACATCGGCTGCGTAATAGATTTTTTCGTGGTACTTCACCAAGCGCTGACCGTTCTTTTCCACTACATGGGTGCCGGCGTCGTCATGGTGGAACTCACTGCTTAAAAAAGTGACTAAGCCGCCTTCTGTCCAAAGAATGACTGGAAGTGGAAGCGTAAATCCACTCTCGTGATCACCCCAAGCGTGAAACTCGTGGGCATCAGCGATGTGGTGCATGATAAGAGTAGATGGATCAAAGGCTTCTTCGGCATCACTGTGCTGCGTATCGTGATGGGCATCTTGAACATGCTCCGCTGCGTGGGTTTCATGCTCATGTTGCTCTTGGTGGTGCTGGGCCTTGAGCGGCTGGAACACTAGGGTTGCGGTTGCTAATAGCCAAACGTAGGTTGCTCTCCAGCGCATTCGAAGTTCAGTTTTAGGGCCCTCCGGAAAATCGGTGCAAATGTAGAATTAAATGTGCATTGACAAAGCCCTGTTTTCAAACTATTAAAAGAGCTGAGAATCAAGCACCCTCAGATCGGCTTTTGCAGCAGCCTGATGGTTTCTTTGGCTTGAAAAGCCATGGAAGTGAAGTACGGAAGAAAGAACCAAAGGGCCACCGGTTGGGTCATCGGGCCCTTGTTCAAGATGAATGGGAGCAGATACAAGATGCCGATAAAAAACTTGACCATCCCCCCAGCCATGAAGGCCATGCCCAATTGATCAGACTGCTTGCTCTGCAAGCGCAAGGCCACGCGATGCTCTACATACGTGAGCGCCCAAAGCAATAAGTGAGAAGGATAGCTCCAGAAAAAATTCCATTCTTGCGGAAGCACATATTGTTGCAAAAGGAAGTGCAGAAGAAAGGCCGCCAAAGCCCAAATGCGCATGCGTTGCCACCAAGCACTCATGAATTCAAATCTTGTACTTCTTTCAACACCCAGTACAAAGCAGCAAATACGCCGAAAAGACTCAATCCTGCCGCAAACCAAGGTGTTTCATTCATCATCCAACGATCTAAAGCCAGACCTCCCCAGGCAGAGAGACCGATAATTGCACCCATTTGGATGCCGATCTGCGACAGGCGCAGCCATTTAGCCGGCTGATCGTCTTTCTTTTCCTTCTTCAGATTCATTCTTCATATCGCGCACCACGCCCATATTGCAACTGCCGGTAAACTCGGCGCCGGGTTCTACAGACAAACGTGCGGTTTGAATATCGCCTTCTACTTTGCAGGTGGCTTGCAGGCTCAACAATTCCGAAACCATCACCTTGCCTTTCACTCTTCCGGCTATATTGGCATTGGAGCAGATTACATCGCCCTCAACCACGGCTTTCTCTCCTACTACCAGCTTACCTTTCAATTCAATGGTGCCTTTGATCACGCCATCTACTCTGAAGTCGCCAGAAGATTTGATATCGCCTTGAATCTCTGTTCCGTTCAAGATACGGTTGCTGATGGGGTTGTCTGTGGCAGGGGTGCGTGATGAGCTCTTGACCATGCTGCGTTATTTCTTGTAATTCTGGTTGTAAAAAAGGGCGTAACCCTCAATGTCTTTGTTCTTAAAGAAGTAGGTGAAGTTCTCTCGGCTGATCACGTACTCTGTATACTTCAATCCAGCCGTTACCTGGGCCATTCTCGGGTCTTGCAATAGGGCTTTCAAATAGGCCGAAGCCGCAGCTTCATTCTTAAAACCTGTGACCACAACGGCCATAATTTCCTGATTCAAAGGTAGTATCTGTTGGCCTAACTTCTGGAAACGGTGAAACTCGCTGTTGTGATCATTGAACGCAATTTGCAGATCATTGATAGAAACCTTGCC
>CAZDPF010000046.1:8543-14418 GCA_964507215.1 uncultured Chryseobacterium sp.
ACTCGCTGTTGTGATCATTGAACGCAATTTGCAGATCATTGATAGAAACCTTGCCCTCAATCAACATCATATAGCGGTGTTGCGACTTGCTATTGCGCTTGTACGGACCTTCTTCTAGAGCGGCTGTTTCCTCCTCCTTCGTGCCACCCTCCTCGCTAGAATCATTGGTAGCCACTTGATCGCCGGTAGGCTCTCCCAACTGCTCCAAAATCAAGCGCGCTTGGGCCCCAACTTCCGTATTGGTGTATTGGGCGTAACATGCTTTGAGGGCTTTCACCATATCATCGCGTTTCGAGCGACCACCCAAGCACAAGGCATACAAAAGTTGGTAATGCGGCGCCAAGAGGTCATCGCCACAATCAGCTTGTTTTTTGCTGAGCAAGTTCTCGGCATCGCGGTAGCGCTTGTCTTGAAACAGTCGATAGGCCTTTTCGTATTCAAGCAAGCACGGACGATCATCTTCTTTGGCTACGGGAACACCATTATTGGCCGCCAGAATGGCGAACTCCGTTCCGGCATAAGACTGCATGAGTTCTAGACGAAGAGCTTCTGAACGCTGCGTCTCGCCCTGCTCTCTGTACAATAGGAAGAGCGTATAAAGCACTCTGGCCCTCTCGGGAAATTCTTGATAGCGCGCCAACAGCTCTTCGTAGGTCTTGATCGACTTGGGCAAATCTTCCAGTCCGTCTTTGTACACCAATCCAAGGTCGATGAAAGCCTCGCGAATCAATCCATTGCTGGTTTCCATCTTCTCCGGACTCATCGGAATTCGGGCCAGGTAGGTATCGGCTTTGTAGGGATCGGTGCTGGCTTCGGCCACCGGTTCAGCGGCACTGCTGTCTGAAGGCGCTCCTTCTTCCCCTCTCCCACTCAATTGATCGCGCATTCTACTGCGTTGCGCCCAGTTGTCTACATTCGGCCGATCGCCCCAAACCCGTTTAAAAGCTGATCGCCCTTGGCTAATCAAATTGGGGTTGTAGAAATACCACTTTCCAGCGTTAGGGCCGCCACCTGCCATCGGACCGGCGGGTAAGCCTGCGCTATTTTCGGCCAGCTCTTGGTTCAATGCCGCTATTTCTTCCGCCTCGCGCTCGGCCTCCTCTTTGGCAATTAAATCTGCCACCACTTGTTCGGCAATGCGCCTTTGGGTTGCCACATCCAATCCGGCCAGCTTCTGCAAACTGTCTTGTTCTTCAATGATGTTGAGATCCGCCACCATTCTATTCAACACTGCAGCGCGCTTGGCTACTTCTTGAAAGCGTGGATGCTCACTGGGGAAAATGGTGGCAGAACTATCATAGTACACCTGTGCCTTGCGGTAGTCTTGAAAGCCGAAGTTGATCTCGCCCAACTTGAGATAGGAAAGGGCTTTCTGCAACGTATTGGTGGTGCTGTTGCGAATGCTGAGTACGAGATAATCTTCAGCAGTCGGCCACTCTTCTTCTTTGAGGGCCAGCTCTGCCATTACATAATAAATCTGGTCTCGGTTCTCTGCGTTCTTCTCGTCTTTGATCATCTTCCCCAACTCATCATACACCAGCCGTGGATCATTGGCATACACATCGAAATTGCGGGCGCGGTTGAGCTGACTGTGAAAATAGAAATCGTAAGAAGGTTTCATCTTCACCACAGAATAGAAGGCCTGTGAAGCCTCATAGGTCTGACCTGCTTTCTCCAAGGCCTGTCCGCGTATAAAGGCATAGCGCACCCTATGGTCTTTCTTTCGGCTCACCGCAACGGCTTCGTCGAGGTTGACCGCCACATCCTCCCACTTCTTCAAGCCCATATTCATCTGGGCCATAGTAGCCAACACCTCTTCTTTAAGCCGCTTGGGAAGCTTCTGGTCATTGTACAACAACTCCAGATCTGCTTTGGCCCCGGCAGGATTGCCTATTTGAATCTTGCAACGAGCGCCCCACAAGCGCGCATCATAGGCAATCTCCTCCTTATCGTATTGCTGTAAGATATAGTTGAAGGTCTCGAGGGCCGAAAAAAACTCTCTTTTGTAAAAACGCGCCTGTCCGATCAAGAAATAACTATCGTCGATGTAGTCGTTTTTCTGCTCGTTGCTGATCACCATGCTGTGGTTGGTAATCACCTTAACCGACTTCTCCATGGCCCTGTCCATGTCCGGCCCAATGGTTCCCGCAGCCTGTTCATCGGGCCATTTGTACACCGGCAGTAGCTGGGTAAAATCTTCCTGATGCGCTTGCTCTACCTTCAGAACGCCTGCCTTATACGCCTCAGTGCCATTGAATAGCGGATTGAAGCGAGAGGTCATCTCATGATACGTTCTGCTGGTAAAGCTGTCTTTGGTGCGCTTGCAAGAAGCGAGGCTCATCACCCCTAAAAACAGGAGGATGCCCCATCGCCCAATAGCTAAAAATGGAACAGTGCGGATCACGCTTGGATAACTGAAAGGCGGCAAAGTTATTTTAATGCAGTGGCTTTTGGTCTGTTATCTCAATTTAAACAGAGGTTTAATAGATTTAGCCATCCGCAACAGGCATGGTTTGCGGCTTTCGAAAACCTGAATATTTATGGAGAAGCACGAGAAGCCGAGGCTATCGCTTGGCAGTATCATCAACCTCAGCATGGGCTTTCTGGGCATCCAAATGGGATTTGGATTGCAGAATGGCAACGCCAGCCGAATCTTAGCCAACTTTGGTGCCGACGTTCACGAACTCAGCTATTTCTGGATTGTTGCTCCGCTCACCGGATTGATCGTACAGCCCATCATTGGGCATATGGGCGACAACACTTGGACCCGCTTGGGCAGACGCAAGCCCTACTTCTTGGCCGGAGCCATCTTGGCCTCTCTCGGATTGATATTTCTTCCCAACTCCAACATTATTGCAGGAGACGGACTGAGCGCTGCAGAGTTCATGGGCATCTCCGCTATTCTGTGGATCGGCGTGGCTTTTCTGGCCCTCATGGATGCTTCTTTTAACGTCAGCATGGAACCCTTCCGGGCCTTGGTAGGCGATGTGCTGCCGCGCTCACAAGGAACCATTGGTTTTAGTGTACAAACCATCTTGATTGGTGTTGGCGCCATATTGGGTTCTTTTCTGCCCTGGATGCTCACCAATTGGTTCAATGTGTCCAATGTAGCCGAAGCCGGAACCGTTGCCCCCAATGTGGTGTGGTCTTTTTACGTGGGTGCCATCATTCTCATGGTCACCATATTGTACACCATTGCCACCGTAAAAGAATATTCGCCGGAAGATTACCTCCGCTTTCAAGCCAGCGAAAGCACCGGATTGCCCCAAGAACAAAAAGGCTTGGTGAAGGCCATTTTTGAAGATGCCAAGCACATGCCTTTGCGCATGAAGCGCTTGGGATGGGTACAGATCTTCTCTTGGTTCGGCCTGTTCACCATGTGGGTATATACTACCTCGGCCATTGCTACCCATCACTTCGGATTAGACCCCTCAGTACATTCAGGCAAAGAATTCAACGATGCCGGCGATTTGGTAGGCGTGCTCTTCGGCTGGTACAACTTCTTCGCCCTGGTGTTTGCCTTCCTCATCACCCCCATTGCCAAGCGCACCAGCAGAAAATTCGTCCACTTTTCTTCCCTCTTACTCGGCGGATTGGGATTGCTCAGCATCTACTTCCTCCCCAAAGAACTATTGATCTTAAGCATGGTGGGTGTAGGTATTGCATGGGCCAGCATTCTCACCGTTCCTTACGCCCTCTTGGTAGACTCATTGCCTCCAGAGAAAATGGGCGTTTACATGGGCATCTTCAACTTCTTTATTGTTTTCCCGCAGATCATCAATGCGCTCATTGGCGGATGGATCATCCACAGCTTCTTTGCTGATTATGCCATCTACTATGTGGTATTTGGTGGCGTACTCTTCATTCTAGCCGCCTTGTTTACCCTCAGAATTCGGGAGCCCCTATTCAAGCGGAAGGACTTTGAACGCGCCTGAGCCTGTTGCCGAAGTGAAGGTTTTTAAAGGCTTTTGGGGAGGATGGATTTCCGTTGTGGGATTGTTCCTCCTTCCTTCTTTCCTCCTCGCCCAAATCATTCCTCGGGAAGCGGGAAGGAGTAGATCTTATGCGGAAGTCATTGAGTCTTACCGAGCCCTAGACAAGGCCTTCGCCACCGCTAGACTCGACAGCATTGGCCCAACAGATTCGGGCAGACCCTTGCATCTCTTCCTCATTGGGCAAGATCTTCCTGATGTTTTTGAAACTCCGGCCAATGATCAGTTGGTATTGCTCATCAACAACGGCATCCATCCCGGCGAAAGCTGCGGCATTGACGCCAGTGTGCAATGGGCCGAAGCGCTTTTGCAAAGCGGACAGTTGCCCCAAGACCTCCTCATCGCCATCATTCCTGTATACAATGTGCATGGCCTTTTGCATCGGAAAGCCCATACCCGTGCCAATCAGAACGGACCCGAACTACAAGGCTTTCGGGGCAATGGGCGCAACCTCGACCTCAATCGCGATTTTGTGAAGGCCGAAGCCCTCAACACCCATGCTTTCCATCAACTGTACACGCGTCTAGACCCAGACATCTTCATCGACACCCATACCTCCAACGGGGCCGATTATCCGTACACCATGACGCTCATCGCCACGCAAGAAGACAAACTTGCCCCGCCCTTGGCCAGCTTCATGAAAGAAGTATTTACTCCCGCCCTCTACGCCGGCATGGAGCAGAAAACCTGGCCAATGATTCCTTACGTCAATGTCTTCGGCCGTCCGCCCGATGCCGGCATGAGTGCCTTTTTAGAAACCCCTCGATATGCCAGTGGCTACAGCAGCCTGCACCACAGCTTGGGTTATATCACAGAAGCGCATATGCTCAAGAGCTATGAGGCCCGTGTGGCAGCCACCCAAGCCTTTTTGGAGGTCTTACTTCCGTTGGCCGAACGCGAAAGAAAGAAGCTGATGGAAGTACGTGAGCAAGCCCGCAAATGGAGCGCCGAAGCCCAGCAGTTCCCCATCAATTGGAAGTTAGACAGCAGTGCGGTGGAAGCCCTTCCCTTTCGCAAATACGCCTATCAATACCCTGAGAGCCGTTTGGGCGACTATCACAGACTGCAATATCTACAAGAAGAATCTACCATTGCCCTGCCGTACTACCCCCGTTACCGTGCTACCGAGCATGGTAGCCCGCCGAGCGGCTATATAATTCCCCAAGCATGGCGCGAAATAGTGGAACGCCTGCGCGATATGGGCGTGCAGATGCACCCCTTGCCAAATGACAGCAGCCTGCAAGTGGAGAGCATCTACCTGCAGCAGCCCTCGTTTGCTTCGCAGCCCTATGAAGGACGGTTTTTGCTGACCGAATTTGAGGAATTACGAAAGATGGAAGAGCGGCAGTTTCTGCGAGGCGACTGGTGGATTGCGTGCGACGAGAACAACCGCTACTTACTGACCACCTTATTGGAACCCAAAGGCGTGGACAGCTTTGTGCGCTGGGGATTCTTTTTGTCGATCTACCAGCGGAAAGAATACTTCTCTACCTATGTCTTTGAAGACACTGCCGAGGAGCTGTTGGCGGAGGATGCCGCTTTGCGCGCCGAGTTTGCCGCGTGGAAGGCCGCGCATCCCGAGGAGGCCAAAAACCCCTACGCCGTGTTAGACTTTATTTACCAGCGGAGCGACTATTTTGAAGATGTTTACCAGCGCTACCCCGTGGCGCGCATCCCCTAAATTCAAGTGAGCAGTACTGATATGCCCAAGGCCAGCATGCCCATGAGGTAGAAGGTCCAGAAGCCCAATTTACCCAAAGACAAGACTTTGTGTGAAGTGGAGGAAGAGGTCATAGTGGTTTGTTTGCCTCAAAGTTGAAAGCGCCCGATGGCTTGTCTTCCCCAGATTGAGAATTCGGTGCGAAGTTTTGAGAATTTGGTCA